>PDTB01000001.1 GCA_002748665.1 Dethiosulfovibrio peptidovorans
TGTCTATAACCACGGGAAGATCGCTCTGAAGCACTTCGACATCGAAATTCTCCTTGCTGAGCTCAACCATAAACTGTCACCTCCTTTATTTGACCTTGTGTTTAGATATAAAAGCAACATCATTCAAAAAGCCCATTCCTAATAATAGCTTCATCTTACCCTAAACGAGGGGGCGCCTCTTGCGACGTCCCCTCGTTTCCACGTAGTCTTTTTTGCCTACCACTTCAGGCCAGTGACGAAAATATAGAGCATACTCAACGGTGCCACGAACTTCACCAGAATCAACCACAGGCTGTACCCCGGAAAAGCAGGGATCATACCACCATTAGTGACCTCATCCTTGACCGAGTCCTTGATGACCCATCCCACGAAGATCGAGATCAAGATGGCACCCACGGGCATCATAATCTGATCGGTCATAAACCCAGCCGCATCCAGAAAATCTTTCCCAAAAACCTTCAGGCCACCACCCAGGGAGATAGCCGAGGGGATACCCAGTAAGAAGATGAGGGTCCCCATGGTCCAAGCTGCCTTGGCCCGGCTCCAGCCTTTGTCAATGAAGTACGAACAGACAACTTCCAAGAGGGAGATAGCCGACGTGAGTGCCGCAACGAAGAGGAGCAGGAAGAACGAAGCGGACCACATCATGCCACCGGCCATCTGGGCGAAGATTCCCGGAAGGGTTATGAAGGTGAGCCCCGGCCCGGCACCGGGCTCGACACCGAAGGCAAAAACCGCAGGAAAGATAACCAGCCCGGCCAGGAAGGCTACCAAGGTATCCAGGAAACAAACCTGGGCTGCAGCTGCCCCCAGGTTGATGTCTTTCCGGAGGTAACTTCCATAGGTGATCATGCATCCCATACCCAGGGAGAGGGAGAAAAAAGCCTGTCCCAACGCAGCCATGAAGGTCCCTGCTGTGATCTTGGAAAAGTCGGGCCTGAGATAAAAATCGATACCCTTACCAGCCCCCTCCAAGGTGACCGAGCGACCGATCAGGACGATCAACAGAATAAACAGAGCGGGCATAAGGATCTTACAGTAGCGCTCAATTCCTTCCCCAACGCCTCGATAGACCACCCAGATGACGGAGAACATGAAGATGGCCTGGTAGAGGATGACCATGGACGAGTTGGAGATAAACCCTCCAAAGGCGTCGCCGGCTTTGCCGGCAGCAGCCACATCCATGAGATCGGTGAAAGACCCGATGATATATTTTATGGTCCACCCTCCGACAACTCCATAGTAGGACAGGATGAGAAATCCACAGGAGAGACCGAGCCATCCAACCAAGGGCCAGGCACCGCCCTTCAACCTCGCAAAAGAGCCTACGGCATTAAGCTGAGCACGACGACCGATGATGAACTCAGCCAACATGACGGTAAAGCCGATACATACGACCATAAGCACGTATACGAGAACAAAGGCTCCTCCACCGTTGCTCCCGGTCACATACGGAAATTTCCAGATATTTCCCAAACCCACAGCAGAGCCGGCAGCAGCCAAGATAAAACCAATACGACTTCCCCACTGTTCCCGTTGTTGCTTAACTTGATTACTCATAAGCGCTCCTGCCTTTCTCTCTGATGCTTGCACTTTTTGGCATCTGCCATTATTTCTACCACATCATCGCACACCTAAACATCACGAAGACCGCCCTTATCACCTCCCAAAAAAGTGAATATAAGAACAATAAAAAAATGGCTGAATTTACCTTCGACAACTACTTGATCGTATTATACACATTATGGCGTGCAGATCAACCACCCAACGTCCCGATAAAGGAGAACAGGTAGTACAATGTCCACATAGAGAGGAGAGGTCTCCATGTGTCTGGCCATACCACACATCATTACCGAGCTCACCACCGAGAAAGAGGCCCTGGCCCAAGCAGGGGCCGTCGTCCGAAAGATTCGTACTGACTTGGTCGATGCCCCCTTCGTAGGGGATGTTGTCCTGGTTCATGCGGGCTTTGCTATCGAGAAGGTGCCCCCAGAGGACTCGGAGGAACTCAACGCTATGTGGGATCGAATCAGGGAACTCGCCGGCGAGGGATCCCCCGATGATTTCTAAGCGTCTGGCCGTCCTGAAAAAGGCCCTTCATCGCCTCAGACAGCCCATCACTGTAATGGAAGTCTGCGGAACTCACACTGTTTCCATATTTCGACACGGCCTCCGCACGATGCTCCCCGAAAACTTACGGCTCGTCTCCGGCCCTGGATGCCCTGTGTGCGTAACAGCTCAGGGCGAGGTCGATACCGCTATCGCCCTCGCCGAACGGGAAGATCTGATCCTCGCCACGTATGGAGACATGATCCGGGTTCCGGGCAGCCACGGCACCCTGAGCGACAAACGCGCCCAAGGAGCTCGGATATCGGTGGTCCTCTCGGCTATGGACGCTCTGGCCCTGGCCTGGAGATATCCAGATCACCAGGTGGTCTTTCTTGGCGTGGGCTTCGAGACGACCGCCCCAGCGACGGCTGCCCTCATACTTCAGGCAAAAAAAGAGGCCATCAGTAACCTCTCAGTGCTCTGTCTTCATAAAAAGGTTCCGCCAGCCCTGAACGTTCTAGCGTCCAGGGAAAAACGGAACATGGACGCGCTGCTTCTTCCGGGACACGTCGCTGTGATCCTGGGGAAAAGGCCCTTTGAATTTCTCCCGAAGCGATACGGAATTCCCTGCGCTATAGCCGGTTTTGAGCCCGATGAAATTCTCCTGGGGCTGGCGATGTTGCTGGATCAAATAGCCTCGGGCTCACCTAAAGTCGACTTGTGCTATCCCCGGGTTCGTCCTCAAGGGAACCCCAAGGCTCAGGCTCTGATGGACCGAATTTTCAGATCAGGCGCTGCCACCTGGAGAGGGTTGGGAAGCATAGAGCACTCAGGGCTGGAGATCGCCCCTGAATACGCCGACTTCGATGCCTCCCGTCGGTTCTCTGTACCACTTCGAGAGGTTCCAGAGCCAACAGGGTGTCGTTGCGGAGACGTGCTCATCGGCGAGATCGATCCCGACGGATGTCCACTCTTCAGCACTCTCTGCACTCCGACGGACCCCGTGGGCCCGTGCATGGTCTCCAGTGAGGGGACCTGCTCGGCATGGCATCAATACGCCAGAAGGCAGCACGAGCTATGTCGACACTGAACCTGGGCCATGGAAGTGGTGGTCGCCTGAGTGCCCAACTGATCCGGCGATTCATGGATCAATTTGACGAACGTGCAGAGTATAAGTCACTGGAAGACTGTGCATTTATAAGTCCATCCACAGCGGTGACCATCGACGGCTTTACCATCTCACCCCGTTTTTTCCCGGGAGGCGACCTGGGGAAGCTCGCCATCTGCGGCGGCACCAACGATCTGGCCGTTCGAGGCTCTCGTCCCCGATTCGTGGCACTGAGCATCGTCGCCGAGGAAGGATTGGAGGAGGAGGAACTCCTCCATCATGGCCGAAGCGCGGCCCAAGTTTGCCGGGAACTGGACGTCAAGCTCGTCGCAGGGGACACAAAGATCGTTCCCCGTGGGGCAGTTGACGGACTCTTTCTCACCGTGGCCTCTCTGGGTGAACCAGTCGGGGCTCCTCTCGGAATGGACAGAATCCGCCCGGGCGACCTTATCGCCGTTACAACAGCCGTCGGTCGTCATGGGGCGACCATCGGAGCTCTTCGATTCGGCCTGAACGTTCCGGGCCTGAGCAGCGATTGCGCCCCTCTGTGGCCTCAAATCAGGCATCTGGCAACCATGACAGGTGTTCGAGCCATGAGGGACTGCACCAGAGGAGGTCTGGGAACTGCCCTGTGCGAGTGGGCCGAGGGAACCGGTTTGGGCATCGAAATCGACGAATCAGCCATCCCCATAGACTATGAGGTCCTCTCGGTGTGCGACGTTCTGGGGTTCGACCCCCTCCATCTGGCCTGCGAAGGCTGCGCGGTGGTAGCCTTTCAGAGGAGTGCCGAAGAACAGGTCCTCTCAGCTTTGACGAACCATCCTCATGGAGGCAGTAGCACCGTCATTGGCACCGTCACAGAGGAGCACCCAACCATGGTCGGTCTCCGAACTACCGTCGGCGGTCTTAGGGTAGTGGACATGCCCGTGGGAGAGATTCTGCCTCGAATTTGCTGAGAAACAGGAGGAGCCGTCCCAGTTGGGACGGCTCCTCCTGTCGTTATGCTGTATGCTGTCTGCCGTTATGCTCTCGACCCGTAGACCCTTCAACGCCTCAGGAAAACAAGCGGCAGGGCGAGGAACAGAACGGCCGGGGCAAATCCTGCGGAACAACCGCCACCACCACCGCCAGCTGCAGGAGCAGGGCTCGGGCCAGTACCTTTATACTCGTAGGCTCCAAGGTCAGGCGTATCCTGAGGATCACGCATCTCTCCCCTCTGATCCCTGGAGATCAGGCTGACGACTGTAGCCGGCAGTATATCGCTGCTCACCGTCCCGGCGTCTCTCGCTGGACTGTTCTCATCTATCGCCATGGTCCACGTGAAGCCGCCGTTATCGGCCAGGGAACTCAGGAA
>PDTB01000002.1 GCA_002748665.1 Dethiosulfovibrio peptidovorans
CCCGAAAACAGTGCCGAACAGATGGGCGCCCTGGCATTCAAAAAAGAAGTGGAAGAAAAAAGCGGCGGACAGATTACCGTGCAGGTTTTTCCGGCACTACAGCTAGGAAGCATGAGAGAACAGGTAGAAGCCGTGCAAATGGGTTCCAACCAGATGACCCTCCAGCCGGTTGCCGTTCTGACCAGCTTTGTTGATGCACTGCAGGTTGTCGACTTTCCCTTCCTGTGGCCCAACGCCGAAAAGATGTGGATGGTTCTGGACGGAGAACCCGGCAAGATGCTGCTGGACACCTGCAAGGCCAAAGGCATGGTTGGTCTGGGCTTCTGGGGCTCCGGCTTCAAGCAGATTACCACCAACGGCAAGGAAATTCACATGCCTTCCGATTTCTCCGGTGTTAAAATGCGGGTTATGCCCTCTCCCCTGCTTCTGGAACAGTACAAGGCCTGGGGCGCCAATCCGGTTCCCATTGAATACGCCGAACTCTACAACGCTCTTCAGCAGAAAATTGTTGACGGACAGGAAAATCCCCTTTCCACCATTGCCATGAACAAGTTCTACGAAGTACAGGACACCATTGTCATGAGCAACCACGGTTTTCTGGCCTATGTCTGCATAGCCAACGAAAAATGGTTTGACAAACTGTCGCCCGAAAATCAGAAAATTATCCGGGACGCTGAAATCGTTGGTCATGAAGTTCAGAGGAAAGCACTGGCGGCCAAAGAAGCGGCCTACCTGGAGGAAATCAAAAAATCGGGCATTAACGTTATTGAACTGACCGATGAAAACCGCAGCGCATTCCTGGAGGCCTCTCTGGGCATTCACAAACAGTTTGCCGATACGGACAAGAAAAAAGAAATTCTTGAGGCTATCAACAAGGCCCTGTAGTTAACTGCAGTCAGAAAATTCACGGTTATTCCGGGAGAGGGCAGACGTCTTCTTCCGGAATATTCACTTGCAAAACAACACACAAAGCAATGCGAATATTAAACAAAATTGAAGCATATTTCTGCGGAACCGCCCTCATCCTTACTTCGCTGATAATCTTCGTTAATGTGGTTCTGCGCTATGTATTCCATGCCAGCACAAGCTGGGCGGAAGAAGCGGTTAAGTATCTGATGATATGGATTACCTTTATCGGCGGCAGTATCTGCTTCCGGAAAGGTCTGCATGTCAGCATAGACTTTTTTCTTTCCTATATCTCGGAATCGGCCAGGAGAATTGTGGCCGCGGCCGTTCTGGCGGTCTGCCTGGTCTTTGTTATTTTCATGATCTACTACGGCTTTCGGCTGGTACTGTTCAACTTCAGTACAGGGCAGGTTTCTCCGGCACTGCGCCTGCCCATGTGGATTCCCTACCTTGCCATTCCGCTGGGCTTTCTTCTGATGAGCCGTCATATTGTGGCTCACATTATCAGCCTGATTAAAGGAGGTAGTGCCGCATGATTACCCTTCTCATGCTTCTTCTGGCCTTCCTGCTTCTGGCCAGTGTTCCCATTTTTGTGGCCCTGAATCTGACCGTTCTGGTTATTGTTCTTTTCTTTACCGACATAACCCCCATGGTTATGGTTCAGAAAGCCTTCGGCGGCATTGACAAGTTCGCGCTCATGTCCATGCCCTTCTTTATTTTCGCGGCCAACATTATGGTGGCTGGCGGACTTTCGGACAGAATCCTTAAATGGGTCCGCAGCATCATCGGCAGTGTTAAGGGCGGTCTGGCCTACACTACCGAACTTTCGTGCATGGTATTCGGCGCTCTTTCAGGTTCCAGCCCCGCCACCGTTATTGCCATGGGCAAGGTTCTCTACCCGGAACTGGTTAAGGAAAAATACGACAAGGGATTTTCCATTGGCCTGATTACTTCATCCGGTTCGGTGGCCCTGCTTATTCCGCCCAGCATTACCCTTATCATGTACGCCACAACCACCAACACTTCGGTAGGCGAACTCTTTATGGCAGGAATAGGTTCCGGTCTGGTCTACGGCCTGGCCACCATTATCTATATTTTTCTCTACACCCGGGGACGCAACCTGCCTGTATCCAAAAAATCAACCGCCAAAGAAGTTCTTGCGGCCACAAAAGAGGCCGGCTGGTCGCTTCTGGTGCCTGTTATTATTCTGGGCGGTATTTACTTCGGCGTGTTTACACCCACAGAGTCCGCGGGCATTACGGCCATTTACGCCCTGGTTATCGGAATGCTGGTCTACAGGGAAATTGACCTGAAAAAACTCATGCAGATAGCTGTTGATTCGGCTGTAACCTGTGCCCAGGTGCTGATTCTGGTGGCCGCCGCGTCTGCCTTCGGCTGGCTTCTGACGGTTATTCAGGTTCCCCAGATGCTCACCAGCGGCATTCTGGCCAAAGTCAATTCACCGATAACATTCCTGCTGACCATTAACGTTGTGCTGCTGATCGTGGGCATGTTCATGGAAGGCATTGCGGCCATTATTATCCTGGCGCCCCTCTTCTTTGTTATGGGAACCAATCTGGGCATTAACCCGGTGCATCTGGGCATTGTCATGGTGGCCAACCTGTCCATTGGCAACTTCACACCGCCCTTCGGTCTGAACCTGTTTGTGGGGCAGGCCGTTACCGGCGAACCCATGGCCAAAATTATTCCCTCAGTTCTGATTTTTGTTCTGGTGAGTGTCTGCGCGCTGATGATTATCACCTACATCCCGCAGATCTCCATGTTCATTCCAAACCTGATTTATCGTTAAGAGGAAAAACGGGTATGAACTTTGAGCGATTTTCTTCCCGGATGGAACAGATTAACCGCATAGGCCGCCGTGAGGGAGAAGGCATTTCCCGCCTCTCCCTGACGGACCAGGACATGCAGGCCCGCTCCGTACTGAAAGACATTTTCCGCTCTCTGGAGCTGGAAGTGCGGGAAGACGGAGCCGGCAACATATGGGGACGCCGCAAAGGAACCGATGAGAGTCTGCCCGCGGTTGTTGCCGGGTCGCATATCGATACGGTACCCTCCGGCGGCGCTTACGACGGCACCCTGGGTGTTATGGCCGCCGTGGAATGCGTTGCCATGATGCGCGATGAAAACTTCCAGAACCGCCATCCGGTGGAAATAGTCTCCTTTTCCACCGAAGAATCCAGCCGCTTTAACGCGGCAACACTGGGCAGCAAAACCGCCGCCGGCATTCTGAAAGCATCCGATCTGTCCCGGTTTGCAGACACCGAAGGCGTTTCCTTTCTGCAGGCGCTTCATGGGCGGGGCTTTTACCCCGAAGAATTAACACCCTTGCGCGGAGAAACCATTAAAGCGTTTATGGAACTCCACATTGAACAGGGGCCGGTACTGGAACGGGAAAACACCAATATCGGCATTGTGACCCTCATAGCCGCACCCACCCGGCTGAAGGTGGACATTCAGGGAGAAGCCGCCCATTCAGGCGCCTGCCCCATGAAATACCGCAGGGACGCCCTCGCGGCCGCGTCCGAATTCGTGCTGGCCGTCGAACAGGCGGGAAGGAATCATTCATCCGGCAAAACCGTGGCCACCGTTGGCAAAATGGAGGTGTTTCCCGGCGCCATGAACGTTGTTCCCGGAAAGGTGCAGCTGTTTGTGGACATCCGGGGAATAGACACCTCAAGCATTCAGAAGGCCCATAATGAAATAATGGAAGCCCTGCATGAAATCTGCGCCCGCCGCGGAGTAACACACCAGGTGGAGATTCTCTCGCAGGATGTCCCCAAAAAACTGGACGCACATCTTCAGGATCTTATTGAAAACAGCTGCAGGAAACTGGGGCTGAGCTGTTCCAGAATGCCCAGCGGAGCCGGTCATGACGCCATGAACATGGCGGCCATAGCGCCCGGTGGACTGATTTTTGTACCGTGCATAGACGGCATAAGCCATGACAAGCGTGAAGACATGCACCCGGAAGACATGAAAAACGGCGTCAACGTGCTGTTTGAATGCGTCAAGGCTCTTTCCAGATAAGCTTTCCAGGTAAGGAGGACGAAAATGGATATTCTACTTAAAGGCGGAACCATTATTGACCCGGACCGGAACATGGAAGAAACCGGAGATGTTCTTGTCCGTGACGGAAAAATTCTGAAAACCGGCGGCGACCTTTCTGCACAGACAAGCGGTCAGACAAAGGTTCTCGATGTTCAGAAGCTCTATGTTGTACCGGGTCTTATCGACATTCATGTCCACTTCCGCGATCCCGGCTTTCCCGCCAAGGAAACCATAGAAACCGGTGCCGCCGCGGCCGCGGCGGGGGGCTTTACCACTGTTGTGTGCATGCCGAACACCCAGCCGGTTATTGATAACATGGAGACCATAAACTACATCAACGGCAAAGCCGCCAAGGCACCCTGCAATGTCCTGATGATGGGCAGTGTGACACTGGGCGAAGACGGCAAAGAGTGCAGCCCCTACCGGGAAATGCTTGAAGGCGGTATTGTTGGTATTACAGACGACGGCAAACCCGTTATGGACTCTGGTGTTCTCTATGAAGCCATGATGCAGGCAAAAGAACTCAAGCTGCCGGTCAGCAGTCACTGCGAAGACATGGGCCTCTGTTACGACAGAACCATTACTACCGGAAAAACAGCTGAAAAACTGGGCGTTCACGGTGTGCCGCCCCTGGCCGAAGAAATCATAATCCAGCGGGACATTATGGTGGCCGAGGCCACAGGCGCCCATCTGCACATTCAGCACATATCCTCCGCCAAAGGTGTGGAACTGGTACGTCAGGCCAAAGCCCGCGGCGTAAGGGTAACGGCCGAAGCGGCTCCCCACCACTTTACCCTGAGCGAAGAAAGCGTTCTAATCCACGGCACACACGCCAAAATGAGCCCGCCCCTGCGCACCCCCGAAGATGTCAAAGCCGTTATTCAGGGACTGGTGGACGGCACCATTGACGCCATTGCCGACGACCATGCCCCGCACACCCCCGAAGAAAAGAGCCGCTCCATGCTGGAAGCTCCCAACGGCATTATCGGAATTGAAACCACTCTGGGCGTATCCCTGCACAGTCTGGTTCATGCCGGACATCTGAGCTTCCGGGAACTGATTGAAAAACTCACCATCAACCCGGCCCGGCTGCTCAACATACCCCGGGGCACCCTCCGGGACAACGCATGTGCCGATATAACCGTTATCGATCCCCAAAAGGAATGGGTTGTTGACAGCTCCAAATTCCGAAGCAAGGCACGCAACACCCCCTATGAAGGAATGAAGCTGAAGGGCAAGGCCGTTATAACCATCTGCAGGGGAGAAATTGTCCACAACGAACATGGAGAGGCCCATGTGTAAATCCGTAGTCCCCGGGAAGGTTGAAACGGCCGAAGTGCTGGGAAACAAAAGCCTTGCTCCCGGTATTTTTGATCTTGTTATTCAGGCACCCGCAATAGCCGGGGCCGCCCGGCCGGGACAGTTTCTGAACCTCTACTGCCATTCGCCCAAACGCATGCTTCCACGGCCCATCAGCATCTGCGAGGCTGACAGCCGGAAGGGAACACTGTCGCTGGTGTATGCCGTTACAGGTGAAGGCACCCGGGAATTTTCCCGTCTGAAAGCCGGAGGCAGCCTCAGGGTTATGGGACCGCTGGGCAACGGTTTTTCCGTCCATTCCGGTCTGAAGAAAAGCATCCTGGCAGGCGGTGGTGTGGGCACCCCGCCCATGGTGGAACTGGCTAAAAACCTGCCCGGAGAAAAAATTATTATCCTGGGGTTCCGCAGCACCCACTACCTCGCAGACCGGCTGAGCCGCTATGGAGAGGTGCACATTGCCACCGACGACGGAAGCAGCGGCTTTCACGGCAACGTGGTGGAACTGATGGATTCCCTGAAAGTAGAGGGTGAGCAGCTATTCGCCTGCGGCCCCCGTCCCATGCTGAAAGCTCTGCAGAAATGGAGTGCTGAACAGGCTGTACCGGCGCAGCTGTCGCTGGAAGAACGCATGGGATGCGGCATTGGAACCTGCGTGGGCTGCGTTGTCAAAATCAAGACAAACAATGAACAGGGATGGCATTACAGGAAAATCTGCACGGATGGCCCCGTATTTCCCGCTGAAGAGGTAATTTTTGAATGAATACAGCTATAACAATTGCCGGCGTACATTTTAAAAACCCGGTATTTACCTGTTCGGGAACATTCGGCTCCGGCAGGGAATACAGTCAGTTCTTTTCCCTGGATAAGCTGGGCGCGGTTGTCTGTAAAGGTGTTTCCATGGTTCCCTGGGACGGAAACCCCGCCCCCAGAATTGCCGAAGTAGCCGGGGGCATGCTTAACAGCGTGGGTCTGCAGAACCCCGGAGTGGAGCATTTCATTGCCGAAGATATTCCCTTTCTGCGCCGCTACGATACAAAAATCATTGCCAACCTGGCCGGACACAGTGTCAGTGAATACTGCCAGGTAGCCGAGCGGCTGAGCGACTCCGACGTGGACATGATGGAACTCAACATTTCCTGTCCCAATGTTCAGGAAGGCGGAGCCGCCTTCGGCACAGCTCCCGGTCCGGCCGAGGCCGTAACCGAAGCGGTCCGAAAGGTATGCAGAAAGCCCCTTATTGTCAAACTTTCCCCCAACGTTTCGGATATTGCCGCCATTGCGCGGGCCGTGGAAAA
>PDTB01000003.1 GCA_002748665.1 Dethiosulfovibrio peptidovorans
GTGACGACCTCAATCGTTGGGAACTGTGGTTTATCGATGGCGCCTTTGTCTGAAGAGTATAGGGAAGAGGCACGTCAGTATCAGAAGGCCTTTTTGCCGAAAAACAACGAGTACCCCTGGGATTGGTCCAGCCTATCTGAATTTTGGTCCTATGCTCTGGAAAACGGAATGCGTCATAACCTTGCACCTCTTGTCGGGCAGGGCTCTATACGCATTGCCGTTAAGGGGTTTGATCCATCTCCTGCAACAAAGGAGGAAATGGATGAAATGAAGAGCCTTCTACAAAAAGAAATACGAGCAGGAGCTTTTGGGCTTTCTTCTGGCTTGATCTATCCTCCAGGCAGCTACACAAGCACTGATGAGCTCCTGGAGCTTTCAACAGTCTTGCGCGAGGAAGGCGGTATTTATGCCAGCCATCTTCGCAGCGAAGGAGACAGGCTGGTAGAGGCGACAAAAGAAGCCATTTTAATTGGTGAAAAAAATAGAATTCCGGTGGAACTTTCTCATCACAAGGCTGTCTGCCGCAACAACTGGGGTAAGGTCAATGAAACGCTGCGTCTTATGGAAGAGGCGAGAACAGCCGGAGTTGATGTCGCATGTGATGTCTATCCTTACCCGGCGGCTATGACGACCGTTACGTCGCTTCTTCCTTCTGAAGCACTGTCGGGTGGTATCTCGTCCATGCTGCAACGGCTTGGAGATCCCGAAGCCAGAGTAAAGATTCAAGAGAGTATTTCATCAGGGACGATGAAAGAGGAAAACTGGATATTGGGGATTGGTTGGGAAAAGATCGTTATTGCAGAGTGTGGGGCAGCGGCACGTTACGAAGGAATGTCACTTGAAGAGATTATTGCAGAGAGAGACCCGAAGTCTCCGTATGCTTCCTTTTTTGATTGGATGCTTGAAGTAAAGGGCGAAGCGACGATGATCACATTCGGTATGGATGAGACAGATGTTCAGACTGTTCTGCAACATCGCCTTTCGTCTGTCATTTCGGATTCGTGGGTTACGGCTCCCAGAGCCGGTGGACATCCTCATCCGAGAGGATATGGGTCTTTCCCTCGATTCCTTGGCAGATATGTTCGCGATAAAAAAATGATGCCATTGGAAGAAGGCGTTCGAAAAATGACATCTCTGCCAGCGAATCGGATGAGAATATACGATAGGGGCATTCTTCGTCCAGGAGTTTTTGCAGATATCGTTATTTTTGACAGAGAGAAAATTATTGACAGAGCGACCTTCTCCGAGCCTCATCAGTACCCGGAAGGGATCAGGTATGTCATGGTTAATGGAAAGGTTGTCGTTAAAGGTAACACTCTTACAGGGAAACGACCTGGCAGGGTTTTGAAGAATAATTTTAAAATCTGGCTAAACGAGAGGGGAGGTTGGAAAAATGGAACTGCATAGGGCTTGGATGGATGTCCGATTGGATAATATCCGATATAACTACCGTCTCCTCCGACAATGGCTTGATACGCATGGGGGGCAAAAAGCTCGTATTTTTGTCGTTTTGAAGGACAATGCTTACGGTTTAGGGGCAATACCTATTGCCTGGACCGTAAAGCGGGAGGGTGCCAATTTCTTTATCGTTGCCGTGGCCGAAGAGGCTATGGAGCTTCGAGAAGCAGGAATACTGGACCCTGTGCTGGTTTTGGGGGCCTCTGCCTACGATAGCGCAGCAGTCTACGTTCGACATAATATACGTGCATCGGTGAGTGATTTAGCGATGGCTCGTTGTCTTTCAAAAGAGGCTGTGAAACAGGGCAAGAGCGCTTTTATCCATATTGCGGTTGATACAGGCATGGGGCGCATCGGCTTTTCCCCGGAAGAAGCGCGAGAGCGTATTGGTGAAATTGCTCGTTTGCCCGGAATTGTCTGTGAGGGGCTCTTTACCCATTTTTCCAGCGCTGACGAGAAGGATCTGAGCTATACAGAGATGCAGCACAAGATGTTCACTGATTTTCTTGGTAAGCTTAACAACAGGGGAATCAAGTTTCCTATGGTCCATTGCTGTAATTCGGGCGCTACCGTTAATTTCCCTGAGTGGGCCATGGACGGTGTGCGTCCCGGGCAACTCCTCGTAGGTTTCTATCCCTCTCCAGATGTTCCTCGCTATCTGGATTTACGTACGTGCTTTTCTCTTTCTACACGTGTGGCTTTTGTCAAAACCTTACCCCCTCACGAGGCTGTCGGATATGGGAGGACCTATACAACCTCCTCAACTGAGACCATAGCAGTGCTTCCCATAGGGTATGGAGATGGTTTCGACCGTCGTCTCTCGAACAACGCCGATATCTTGCTTAGGGGGCGTCGTTGTCCTATAGTTGGGCGTATCTGCATGGATCAATGTATGGTGCGTGTAGATGGTTCTGTTGAAGTGGGGGATGAAGTCACTCTCATAGGCCGACAGGGACAAGAGAAAATTACACCGTACGAATTTGCTGATCGTCTTGGTACTATCGTGACGCCGGTTGCTCTCATGATGGGAAAAAGAGTGAAGCGGCTCTATTCTGACCCCGAAGGAGTTTGATTTTTAGGGATGCTTACTCTCAAACGAATGGTTTTTTTGCAGTTTTTTCTAAAGTTGCAGTAGACGAGTAAAAGCCTCACCCTAGGAATCCTAAGGAGAGGCTTTATGTCCTTTTTAGTCGATGAGATGAGTTTTTATTTGGCGGAGGAGGTGGGATTTGAACCCACGGAGGAGCAGAGCCCCTCACTTGATTTCGAGTCAAGCGCCTTCGACCACTCGGCCACTCCTCCCCGATGAGGACTCATTATACTCACTGGTCACTGGTTTTGCAAGCCTCCCCATCTTTCTATGTGCCTCTCTCAGGAGCGACGGCGCTCACGGAAAAAATCCTGAAGAAGGCGACGACAAAGGTCCTCCTCGACGCCGGAGGTGGTGAGACACCGATGGTTCAGTCTTGAGTCCGACGTGATGTCGTACAGGGTTCCGCTGGCACCGGCTCTGGGGTCGGTACAGCCGTACACCAGGCGGGTGATCCGGCTTTGGACGATGGCTCCTGCACACATGGGGCAGGGCTCCAGGGTGACGAAGATCTCGCATCCCGACAGATTCCAGCTCTTTCGAGCCTGAGCGGCGTCGCGGATAGCTACGATCTCGGCGTGAGCGGTGGGGTCGTGGAGCAGTCGTCGTCGGTTTCGGCCCAGTCCGATGATCTGGTCATCCCATACCACTACGGCTCCAACCGGTATATCTCCCTCTTGAGCTGCTGTCCTGGCTTGCTTGAGGGCCTCAGCCATAAAGGCGATGGTTCGGCTATCGAAGGGCACGGACCGTCCCATCCGCAGTGCCCACGAACAGGAGCCCTTCGGCGATCACGGGCGTCGAGATCACGCTGGCTCCCAGGTTAGTTTCCCACTTGGTGGACCCCGTCGTACTGTCCAGAGCCTTGAGGGTTCCCGACGATGTGATGAGAAAGACGACCCCCTGAGCGGCGATTGGTGAACTTGTCACGCCCTCCCCTACGTTGAGAGACCACAGAGACTTTCCCTTAGTCGTCTCCACAGCGTGGACCGTCCCTGACGATGTGCCCCAGAAAGCTTTTTCATCAGCAAGGGCAATATGCGTTGAGATGGCTCCATTTCCCTTGAACTGCCACTTGGGGATCACTCCCTTGACCTGAATGGCATGCAGGACTCCATCCCAGCCGCCGTAGTAGACGATTCCGTCGCTGTACGAGGGAGCGACATCGATGGGGCCGCCGGACGAACCGCCCCAAAGGCGTTTCCCTGTTTTCAAATCCAAGGCATGAAACCCTCCAGCGTGATCGCCCACGAAGACCAACGAGTCCACAACGGTGGGTGATGAACGAATGTCTCGTTGGGTCTTAAAACACCAGAGGGTATGTCCGTCATCGGCGTTCATACAGGTCACGATCCCCTCAAGGTCGGTGGCAATCAGTCGATTCCCCAAGAGGGCCAGGGACGATATGATGCCGCCCGAGCCTTGATCGGGCGGGAGAGAGCTCAGTTTAGCATTCCAAAGGATTGATCCAGATTCGGCTGCCAAGGCGTAGACAGCTCCCGATCCTGAGCCTGTGTACAGACGATTCCCTGATACAATGGGCGCACCGTACAGCATGACGTCAAATCGGAGTTGCCAGAGAATCTTACCATCAGAGCTTTTCACGCAGTAAAGGTTACCGCCTTCATCGGAGAAAAACAGCTTCCCATCACTCCATGTCATGGATCCGGTGATCCCTTGAGCTGCCTTGAACGTCCACTGAATTTGCCCCGATGATGGGAGCGCTCCTGAGATAACACCGGAATGATCAGGGGACGGAACGGGAGTATTGGCCCAAGAGGTCGATGCGATCAGAAAAAGACACAGAATGGAAAAAAATGCCCAAAAACTTCTCATAGAGAACCACCTCTCCATAACATTTTAGGATACAATAACAGTATATCATTGCGCAGGATTGAGACGAGGAAGAAAGGGGTGACTATCTTGGCGCAACAACTGAGTGAATCGGAACTGCCTGCGCCTGATGCCGTTGACGATAACGAAATAGTTGCGTTTGGTCTCAACAAAAAATTGAATCGGTGTCTTTGGTGGGTACGAACTCATCTGGCGGTGTTCACCTCTTTTCGATTCATACGGTTCACTATCATGTCAATGATTATTGCCGGGACTTTAGTTGTGATAGGAGGAGTTGTGTACAAGAATTGGCAGGCAGAATCCCGGCGGCCTCTTGGATGTGTCGATCAAAACGCCATGATGGCTATCGGCCTTCCATCGCAAGGTGATCCGTATTTTGTTTACGTCTCCGAGCGGCGTCATACAGCTCCGTCATCTCCTGATAAATATACTCTCTTCCCTGGGCTGCCTGTAGACTCCATGGAGGTGTCGTTTTTCTTGGGGAAAGACGATATCGTGGTTTTTTCATCAGCAGCATTTTGTATCGATTGGAAAGCCCTGCCTGAATCCCTCCAGAGGTCTTTGGTGGCTCTCCAGCGAGGACGATCTCAGGATCCCGGATTCCTTTTCGGGGAGCGAGTTGTCCAGGCTTCTTTTCAGGGGATGGTGGATCGTATACCTGTTTTTTTGGTTTCCTTTCCCGATGAGGGAGACTTTCTACTGTGTTCTCTTGGGAACACCATCCTTTTGTGTCAGGATCAAGAGGATGTGATTCGATCGCTTCGAGCCCTGCTGCATACTACGGAGAGATTGGGCCAGATCGAGACGGACGGACGATTAGCTCGCTCCTTTGTGGAAGGAAATCGGCGTTTTCGTTTTTACCTTGTGCCCGCAGATCATAGGAAGAACGCTCATATACTTCCTCGAAGGATTCATCAAGGTTTATCCGTGTCTTTGTTGGTAGATATGGCACTTCAGGAGGTTGCCCCGACAGGACGTGAAGGGCATCTCTTGAAATGGTTAACCCGAAAGGATGGTGTGTGTCCTGATGATAGATCTTTCGCCACGGAGTCGGCATATGATGCTGATACTTGTGGGGATGTGGCTGTTCGTGGGAGGACGCGCTGAGGGAGGAATCCTCTCCGGTGCCTGGTTTACTCCCGACTCGACGACTGTGACTGTCCTGTCGGTGACCCCCAGAAGTCCAGCGGGACAAGCAGGACTTCGTCCTGGGGATGTTGTCTATGCCATGGATGGACAGTTGGTCGGGAGTCCGAACTTGCTTGATCAAGAGCTGGAAATGAGTCTGTCGACTGGACACTCCGTACTTCTGGACATTCTACGAGCTGGCCGCCGAAATTCCGTTTGGGTGCGAATGCCCAAGCTTCCCTTATCAACCAAGCGGTTCCTTAAGGTTTACGCTCCTATACGGGCGCAATGGGACCAGATGGTCTCCTGCTGGGAGGGTATTCGGTCATCCTATCGAGCAACCCGAACGGGGGTCTACACCAAAGAGGAATTTTATGCTCATATCCTGGAAGCTGGAAACCGGTTCCAGGATATCCGTAACCAACTGATTGAGACCGTAATTCCCTGGGAGTCAGGAGAGGCGTGGCGAGAGATGGGGCGGGCAAAGGAACTTATGGAATGGACTGCCTTAGTTATGGAAGAGGGTGCCCAACAACTGGGAAAGACCTCGGAAGAAGGTACGATCAGACGGCGAATGGATACTGTTCGGAAGGTGCGTTCGGATGTTGAGAAACACCTTACCATGGCCGTCCGGGCCATGGGTTTAGAGCAATCAGATTTCTTCGTAGAGACTTGGCCTCGTTAACTGCTATTGCCTTGTAGGGGTACCATACATATTATTTGTTTTTATTGCTACAAGAGGCTTTTTGCGATGAACGATGAGGGACATTATGTCTAGATCTTAATTTTAAGGAGGTAGGGTTGCAATGAAAAAAATTTCTGTTTCCTTGACTGTTGCGTTGTTTTCCTTCGTGTTGGTGGCTTCTGCGGGAGCAATGACCTACATAGCTGAGCCCGTGCTGGTGACCCAGCCGGTATACGACGGCATGAGTTTTTACGTGTATCGTCCCTATAACATGCCTGCAGGATGGTTTGTCACCTATGACGGATATCCCGTGTCTCAGTTGGAGGGACGTTGGGTAGTCTTGTTTCCCATTATTGTGTGTATACATCCTGCGTTGCTCCTGTGCCTTTCTGCCTAGCAGGGGCCCCCGTACCTCAGTGTTTTGTGAATAGAGTCGTCACACGTTTTTGATTTTTATGTGAGGGCTTTTGCAAAGGATAGTAATTCCTGAACTGTACTTTTGAAAGGAGACGAGTGTTATGAAAAAGTTTTTTGTTCTTTTGGTTGTTGCGTTGTTTCCCTTCGTATTGGTGGCTTCTGCGGGAGCAATGACCTACATAGCTGAGCCCGTGCTGGTGACCCAGCCGGTATACGATGGCATGAGTTTTTACGTGTATCGTCCCTATAACATGCCTGCAGGATGGTTTGTCACCTATGACGGATATCCCGTGTCTCAGTTGGAGGGACGTTGGGTA
>PDTB01000004.1 GCA_002748665.1 Dethiosulfovibrio peptidovorans
TGATGACTAAATCGAACCTTCGAGCTGCCGCCTTTCGACTGAGAGGCGGTATCTGGACGGCTCTTTTCTTGGCCATCCTCTGGCTCGCCTCCCCCTCTGCTCCTTCTGTGGCTATCGGGTTGATTCCCGTGATGCTTGGGCAGGCCCTTCGATGCTGGGCAGCTGGATGTATTGGGCGGTATAGGGGGGAACGGGTTTCAGCCAAACGGCTGGCGACTTGGGGGCCTTATTCCCTGTGTCGGAACCCATTGTACGTGGGTAACGGTCTCATTGGGCTGGGGTGGGGGATCATGGCCGGTATCGTGCCTCTGATACTGTTCGCCTTGACGTTTTGGGTTCTGTACGGTCTTCTCATCGTGCCATGGGAAGAGCGTTTTCTTCTGAAAAAATTTGGAGATGCGTACCGTCGATACCGTCGAACGGTTGGTGCTTTTTGTCCCAAACAATGGCCAGTTTGCGTCGAATTGGGAAGTTTTGATCTCTCGATACTCTGGAGAAGTGAAAGGCACAGTCTTCTGGTTACCCTCCTGGGAACGGTAGTTCTTGCCTCTCGTCTGTGGTGGTGACGGAGCTTTAAATATATGACGAAGGCCTGGAAAACCGATTTTTCCAGGCCTTCGTCGTTTTTTATGTCGTCTAAAATTTTGCGATGTGGCCCCCGAAGAGGCGGTTCCAAGTCTTTTCGTAGACCTCTTGAGGTTGGGGCACGATCCGAGCGAGTCCCTCTTCCACGCAGGCCTGGGCTACGGCTTCGGCGATTCGGGGGACAAGTTGGTCGGAAAAAATAAACGGTGTGATGTGGTCTGGTCCTAATCGACTGGTATCCACGTTGTCAGCGTATTCCCTGGCGACCTTGAGCTGCACACCGAATGTGAGCCCCGTTGCCCGAACGTCCAGGATACCCCGGGTGAACCCGGGAAAAATAGCCAGGTTGGGCATACAGTTGATTCCATCCATGATACCGCATCCCACGACCGCAGCTCCCGCCTCTTTTGCCTCATTCTGTGTCATTTCGGGGACGGGGCGGGTGAGGGGAAAAACCACGCTCTGGGGTGCCATCAGGGCCACATGCTCTTTTCCAAAAGCCTTGGGCTGGCCTGTGAGTCCGATCAGGATATCGGCTCCTCTGATCGCCGTTTCAAGTCCGCCTCGAAGCCCTTCCGGGTTGAGGCGGTCCAGAATAAACCGCTGTACGCCGTTGAGGCTCTCCATCTCAGGGTGGATGATTCCCTGCCTGTTCAGCATGACGATATTTTGAGCACCGGCGTGGAGCATGAGTTCCGCCGTAGCGATGGCAGAGGTCCCAGCACCGACGATGACTATTTTAACAGAGTCTAGCTCCTTCCCGACGACCTTGAGGGCGTTAAACAGGGAGCCTAGGATGACCGCCGACGAACAGTGCATGTCGTCGGCGAAGATGGGGATGTCGAGCTCTTTTCGGAGTTTCCGGACCAATAAAAAATCCGTCGGACTCTTTATGTCCTCCAGATTGATTGCTCCCACGGTGGGAGCCAAGAGTCTGCAGAAATCCGTGAGTTGGTCAATCTCGGTGGTGTTGACACACAGAGGGAGAGCGTTGACGTCACCAAATCGCTTGTAGAGCAGGCATTTCCCCTCTATCATTGGCAGGGCTGCCTCGGGGCCGTAGTGTTCCTGACCCAGGAGTGAGGTCCCATTGGAGATGATGGCCAGCCTGTCTCGTTTTCCGGTTAGCTCGTAGACAGCCTCTCGATTGGCCTGTATCTCCTTGGCCGCTATGGCTCCGCCCTGTATGTAGGCCATGGCCAGGTCCTGTTTGTTTCTGATAGAAATAGTGGGAGAGAGCTTGATCTTTCCCTGGGCTCGCCGATGGAGCTCCAGTGCTTCGGTTCGGTCTACAGGCATAATGTCTCACTCCTTAGGTCTCAGTCAGTTACGTCGGCAGATGGTTCAGGTCCAGGATCATTCCATCGGTGGCGGCGATCACTGTGGTGTCCTCGGTGCAGAGCTGTGTGGCCAAAGCTTCGGGGTCGTTTTTCAGGATGCTCGTCCCCAGATGGGTCATGACCAGCAGCTTAGGGTAGACTTGGCGGAGAAAACGAGCCATGTCCGGGACGGACAGATGCTGGATGGGAGGACGATTCTCCAGCAGGGTTACGTTAGCGACGATCACCTCTCGGTCGTGGAAGAATCTCTCCAGTTTTGGGAGATAGGCAGTGTCGCTGATCAAGCCCAGCTTGGGGATGCCCGATCCGTCGAAACGAAGTCCGTAACACTCGACCCCATGATGACGGAGGGAGATCGGCCTCACTGTTCCTCCCGGGGACTGGACGGGGTTCAGGTCGCTCCAACGGACGAGCTGGAGAAATCTGTCTCGGAGGTTCCTGTACAGCACCGGTTCGTCGTCGATGGCGTCCGATGGCAGGGCCGTGAGAATACCGGGACGTCGGCCGCCTTCGGTCATGGCTTCTGCCAGGCTATTGCAGTCACCGCTGTGATCGATATGCCGGTGAGTCAGGAGCATGCCGCTTATGTGGTTCGGGTCCACGAGAGGACGAAGGACACACATTCGAACCAATGCTCCGGGGCCTGGATCCACCGCCATCCGAAATCCTCCCAGGGAGATCACCATGCCGCCGGAGCTTCTAGTCTGGTTGATCACGTTGAATCGGGTTCCAGCGGTTCCCAGAAAAACCATGGGGTTCTGAGGAAGTTGCGTCAATTCTTAAACAGTGGGAGCAACTTGGAGAACTCTGGGGTCCCTGCTCGTTGAAGAAGCTGATAGATCACCGACTCCAGAGGGAGAACATGAACGCCACAGGCAGTCATGTTGCTCAAAGCCAGGCGATGGTGTTCCGGGTTTCTGCTACCGCAGGCGTCTGCGACCACTGCCACCTGGTACTCTCGTTTCAGAAACTGAAGGGCTGTGGTGTGGATGCAGATGTGGCTTTCGATGCCGAAGAGCACCACCTGGGTCTTTTGGGGGCAGAAAATATACTCGTTGAACCCCTGCTCGTTGAAACACCCGAAGCTTTGCTTCTCGAAGGGAGGATCCTCCAGATATTCCCGAAGGTCTTGGATCGTTGTTCCCAGGCCTTGGGGGTACTGTTCGGTGTACCGCACGGGGATGCTCATGACCTGGGCTGCTATGAGGAGTTTTTTTACATTTCGAAGGACGTCCTGATGGCTGTGGATGGCGGGCAGGAGTTTTTCCTGAATATCCACGAGGAGAAACAGTGTCGTTTTCGTCTGAAGCGTATGTGGTTTCAACGGAGCCACCTCCTGATGTTCTCTTCTCCTGTTATTATGCCATATGCTTCCTCTTGCCGGTATCGCAAAACGCTCTTTTATGCTATCCTTACCGTCGTTATCTCACCCATGGAGGATCCAAAACCGATGACCGATAAAAACGACGATCTTCAGGAATGGACCGTGGAGCAGGTCTTGAAGGCAATGACCACCCCGGAGTACCCCGAATACGTACTACAAGCGGTGGAACAGCTTCAGATCTGGATGAACGAAAAACTCTCTGCCCCCGGAGATGAGGGCCTGACCACCGATTATGATCGATTGTACGCACAGCTGGACTGGATTCGGAAACATGCCGCTTTTCTGGGCGAGGACGGTGATACTAGCCCTTCGGAGGCTGTAGTTGTCTCTCTGGAGCCCAGTGATCAGGATGAGGCAATGCGAATGGCCATCGATCATGTAGCGATATTCAACAGAAACTGCCAACGGATATGGCTGCTCAGCGATTCCTGGGTTCCTGGAGAAGTCCTTCGATACCAGCGTCACATAAGAGCCTTAGAGGGGCGGAACGTATCCTTTCGCTTTCTCCTCATCACCCCTTGCGGTTGGACCGAGATCCCCCTTCGGCAGGATGATGCACCCGGTGACAGCTTAGGATGGAACAGCACTACTACGGGAGTCTTGGGCCGGGATCGAGTCGAGGACAAGGACGGCGAAAAATGATTTGACGAAGTGGAATGGTGACTGTATAATGCCCTTCGTTCGGGGTGTAGCGCAGTCTGGTTAGCGCGCCTCGTTCGGGACGAGGAGGTCGGAGGTTCGAATCCTCTCACCCCGACCAGACTGGACGAAAAACGATCTTGGCCTCGGTCAAGGTCGTTTTTTCTCAGGAGACATCAACTTCTCCTTGACTATTACTGACTATATTGTTATACTTGTTGATACAAGAGAGGTGACCGTTATGGCCGTGGAGAGGGTCTCACATAATCGCAAAGCCCGCCACGACTATTTTATCGTAGATACCTACGAGTGTGGTATCGTCCTTACCGGTACCGAGATAAAATCGATCCGAGCCGGACGAGTGAACCTGAAGGATGGATATGCCAAGCTCGATAACAGAGAGCTCTGGCTTTTCAACATCCATATATCTCCTTATGAACACGCCAGTTGGCGTCAGCACGAACCTACCCGAAAACGCAAGCTCCTCATGCGTAAGGGAGAGCTCCGCCGGATTGCCTCCAAGGTGAAAGAACGGGGTTTTACCTTGATCCCCCTGTCGCTTTACATCAAGGATGGTCGGTGGGCCAAGGTCGAGCTTGGTCTCGCCAAGGGCAAGGCTCTTCATGACAAGAGGAACGCTCTGGCGGAGAAGGATGCCAAGAGAACCATGGAGAGAGAACTCCGAAATCGCCAAAAAGATTGAGCGTCGACGTGGGGGTGACCGGTTTCGACTGGTATGTCGCAAGTCTGGGAGCAGGTCGAGTGATGGCCGTAAGCCATTACCAAATGAACTGACAACAACTACGCTCTGGCTGCTTAAATAAGCAGTCACCTGTCGGGAGGGGAGCGCTCGCAGATCCGAGGCAGGTTATCAACGCGGGCAACGTATGGGTCCAGTCGGATGAGGTATCATGGTGTTCTGTCGATCACACCAGATATCTCCCGTAGAAAAAGAGATCGTCTAAGCCTGTAGCCGCCCATTCATACACGGTATGTCAGGACCGGGGTTCGACTCCCCGCACCTCCACCATTTTAATTTTATAATTAGGAAGGATTACTGTATAGGCCTCGCTATGGCGGGGCCTTGTTTTTTTTAGTATTCTATAAGTATATTTATAGAATGTCATGGATAAGTCAACATATAAATAAGTAGATTTGTAGCTATACAGGTATTGTACTCATTTCTGAGGGAGGCGGCATTGTGGTTATGCGCCGACCTATCTCGAGATTTACGAATATGCCTGATTTTCTGCAAGGAGGAAGAAGTTTCATTCCTCGCTGGGAGATTGAGATACGACAGGAGAGCTGTCGCGGAAGTGGGAAGCTGGAGTTGCGAGCCTTTAACTACTCTAAGGGCACCTCTAAAAACGGTTTTTCTTGAGATAACAACCCATTTCCATCCAAGATAGAATGGTAAAATATCAATAAATTCCAATATATCCAAAGGCCCCAAAAAAGAGTCCCTTCCTCTGAAACAAGGAAGTCCTTTTTATCGGAAGACTGGAATTTACTTTTCAGGGGGCCAGAGACGTTAGCATCGTTTTATATGGAAAGACGATCGGGAGGAAGATATATGACGCAAGACCATATCCGAGAATATCTGGAAGAAAAATTTACCCGAGATCCTCAAACTGGGGCTTTGGAGGTGCGGCTACGTTTCAAGAGCTACGAAGATCTTTTCGAACCTCTTGATGGAGCTCCTTATGGAGAGAAAAACCTTTCTTCCGCTCTTGTTCGCGTTCTCCTGCATCTTTTTGAGGAGATCCCTTTGGAATATCCTTACGTCCTTGTTTTTGAGTTTACCGGAGTGTGTCGAGTCCCCCGGATGGAGGAACGATGCGCAAAAGACTTCTACCGGTGGTGTCACTACCGTTCGGCTCTGGCAAGGAAGAGGGTACAAAAAAATACCAAGGACACTCTGCTCTATGCATGCATTGCTGCCATACTTATCGGAGCGAGTTCGCTAATGGGAAAGTTTTACCCTTCAAGTATGCTGGAAAGGGAACTCCTGCATCAGGTTCTTACCGTAGGATGGTGGATTTTTGCATGGCAGGCGGGGTCTAATCTGCTTCTTAATTGGGGGCACATCCGGGCTCCCCTTCGGCAATTCACACGACTTCAGACCTATCCTGTTCGATTTGAATATTTTTGAGAGCGTGAATCTCTTATCCCTTGCTTGGTCTTAGCTTCTACACTTTGACCAGGGGGGATGAACACCCCGATCTCTCCTCATGCAACAAATCCGAAGATATTCGTGATGGGATTCAAGGCTGTGAGGGGAGGAAATGCGCTATGGGCAGAATGATATATGTCGAGGCAAGAGAGAATAAATAAGAAAAGTTGTGCCTTTTTTACCCTGCGGCCTCTGTGTTTTTGCTCGGATCGAAAAGTATTGGAGGAACGACGCTTTTATTCTTTCGTGGAGAAGAGGTATGGGAATCGGACATTCTCTTGCCCTAGATTACTGAGTGCTAGGTTCTCTAAAAATCGTTGTGGGGTCGTGATGAATTGCCAAGGGAAGGGAGAATACGGTGAAGATTTCGGTGAACCGTGAGCGGTTGATCGCGACATTGCAAGATTTAGGAGCTGTCGGACTGGACGGAAGCGGTGGGCGTACCAGGCTTGCCTTGGATGATGGTGACAAGGCGGGGCGGGATCTGTTTGTCAGGTGGCTGAGAGACCTGGAGCTGGATGTCAAAATCGACGCTATCGGAAACATCTTCGGCGTGTTGCCAGGGTTCGAACCGGGAGATCCAGTAACCATGGGATCCCACATAGACACCGTCAGAAACGGCGGTATGTTTGATGGAGCTGTCGGTGTATTAGGGGGACTGGAGGTTCTTCGTACCATAAGGGAAAAAGAGATCTCTCACAGGCGCTCGCTGGCAGTAGCTGTCTTCACCAACGAGGAAGGAGCTCGATTTGCTCCCGATATGATGGGAAGCCTTGTTCTGACTGGTGTTATGGATCCTAACGATGCGTACAGAATATCCGATGATTGCGGACGGACTGTCGGTGAGGAGCTGGATCGGATCGGTTACAGGGGGATTGATTCGGTGATCCCGTCCACCTATCTGGAGCTTCACGTGGAACAGGGACCGTTCCTGGACCGTGAAGGTGTCTCCATGGGGGTTGTGGATGGAGTACAGGGTATCGCTTGGTGGAAGGGATGTTACCGTGGTCAGGCCAACCACGCTGGAACGACCCTTATGACAATGAGAAACGATGCTTTGTTGGCTGTCTCCCATCTTCATGTGGCCGTGACCGACCTGGTTCGGGAATGGGGCGGTTGTGCCACAGTGGGACGAGTCGCCGTTCAGCCCGACATAGTCAACGTCATTCCTGGCGAGGCTCTATTCACACTGGATGTGCGTCATCCTGACGTCTCTTGTTTTCATCAGCTGAAAATAAAGGTGCAGGAGATCATGCATCGTTTGGCCCAGCGCTTTGATCTTCAACTGGAGCTCTCGCAAAACGTCGACGTTCAGCCGGTGACCTTTGATCGAAGGCTGAAAGACTTGATTCAATCGGTGATGGTAGATCATGGGTTGACCTTTACTCATCTTTGGAGTGGGGCTGGGCACGATGCGCAGATATTGGCGAGACGGGTTCCCTCGGCGATGATCTTCGTTCCGTCCATTGGAGGCAAGAGTCATTGTCCCCAAGAGGAGAGCGATTTCGACCAGATTGCTGATGGAGTGAATGTGTTGTTAGAATGTGCCCTTCGTGTGGCTCGTGGGGAGGGTGAACTCTGACCTGAGTGCTGCGTTTTTTCCTGTAGATTTGACCGAGGGGCTCGAGTCGTTCGTTCGAGAATAAGTCGTTGAGATTTATCCCTAACCTTTGGCGAAATGTATCACGCTCTTTTTTGAGAAACGGGCCTGATGTTGTGCTCGCCTCTCTCTTGTCAAGGCGATGTGTTCTCGAACACTTTTGATGTTGGATTTTCTCATCGTATCCTGAGAGTGATCGGTGAGCTTATCGTGTTGTCCATTTTTCAGCTTAGGTTAGTCTGGGTCAGGCTGCTGTAGATTTTCTTTCTCGAAGTAGGTCTCCTGCGGTGTTCGGTGTCCCCGTATGGTCTTGACAATGGGGTCCGTCATACCCATAGCGTTTACATGTTGGCAGAGAGCCACGTACACGAGCACGAGCCGGGCCGATGGTGATAGGTTTGTATCCTCAATGACGTCGACCGGTACACGGCAAAACCAAAATTTTTTAGATGGGCACAACCTATCACCCCCGAAAAAATGGGTGGCCGGTGATACCCCAAAAAAATAGCAAGGGCATCAGCAATATGCTGGTGCCCTTGCTATTACTTGGTCGGTATTGGTGGGCGACACTGGGATCGAACCAGTGACCCCTTCCGTGTGAAGGAAGTGCTCTCCCGCTGAGCTAGCCGCCCTTGAGATAACGAGAAGAATTATATATCCCAAAGGCTTAGAATGCAAGAGTGTTGTTCTCCTTCTTTGCATAAACATCTGTCTTTTCACAGGTAGTGTATCTTTGAAGAATGCTCAAATATGGCTAGTATTCAAGGTTGAAGGTCGATTTTGCCTTCACAGGGTAAGTCTTCTGGCGTATACTATTAGTGATGACGAGGTACTAACATAAACTTTTTTACGAAACTGAACGATTGGTGAGGAGGATGAGCTCGGTGGATCTATCTGCTTTAGCAGGTGCGACCGATGTCTGGGAATGTTGGCGTTTTCTCCCCTGGGCTGACGGCGATTTAGCTGGAGTGTATCGCCGGGCTACGTTCATCAAGGCAGGGCTCATGGGAGAGGTGGCTCGGTATTACGCTGACGATTACATCCTGTGGACCTATGGTGCAGACTCTCTGGCACGGGTTCGTCGGGAATGGGGTTCTATACCAGATGTGATGATTCAACGGCTGATCTTTGTGTCTCCAGAGGATAAGTTTGATAAAAAGGTTAAGGCTTTTGCTTTGGGTTTGCGAGGGTATCTGGAGACGTATCGCTATGCTCCCATGGGGCAGGGATATGCCAAGATACGCGATCTTACTCCCTTAATCGACAAGGCATGGGAGCTGGTTCAGTCAATGGATAGGGGAGGTGTTGAACAGGGGAATCATCCGTGCGTAGTGTAGTTGCGGGAGCACTTTTTTATTCTACGTAAGAATAAGAAGGGGATCTTTGTCTGGGGGTGTGAAGATTGACGTTTACTTTGATGTTCATCGTGTCTGCCGTTGTCTTCGTGGTCGGTTTTAAGGTATATGGCAAGTTTATGGCCGATATCTATCAACTGGACGACTCAAGGCAGACGCCGGCTCAATGCATGTTTGATGGTATTGATTACTGTCCGGCCCATCCGGCGGTCCTTTTGGGGCATCATTTTGCCTCTATCGCTGGGGCAGGGCCAATAACCGGTCCCATTGTTGCGGCGTCTATGTTTGGATGGTTGCCCACGTTGCTGTGGTGCATCATCGGTTCCACATTCCTCGGTGGCCCTCATGATATGGGAGCCTTGGTCGCTTCGATGCGTCACGATGGTCGTTCCGTCGGGGAGGTCGTTGAGCGTTGGATTGGCCATAAGGGAAAGATCCTGTTTCTGTGCTTCACCATCTTGGCCTTGATTCTGGTCGTGGCGGTTTTCCTGGTCCTCTCAGCCAAGACATTTGCTGCGGATCCGGTGGTGGCTTTTGTCGGGTGTCTATATATCGCGATGGCCGTGATCTCGGGGATGTTGATTTATAAGTTTCACGCTCCTTTATGGCTGGTAACGGTTATTATGCTGGCTATCGTGGGCTTTGCCTGTGTCAAAAGCGCTGATAGTCAGACTATCATGACTCTTTTTAAGCTGTCCAATAACACTTGGAATTACATCCTGGCTCTGTATATTGTGGCAGCTTCGGTGCTCCCCGTCTGGCTTCTCCTTCAGCCTCGGGACTATCTGGCATCGTATTTCCTGTATTTTGCCGTCATCGTCGGAATTGTCGGTATGTTATTCGGCAACAAGTTTGACAGCGGAGCTATCCCTATGATAAAGCAGGGTGTTTCATATTTCGGAACGGCAGGGAAACCGATGTGGCCCATGATGTTCGTCATCGTGGCTTGTGGGGCGATTTCGGGATTCCATTCTCTGGTTGGAAGCGGGACAACCTCCAAGCAGCTTCGCAGGGAGAGCGATGCTGTCGTGGTTGGATACGGCTCCATGCTCATGGAAGGGCTTGTGGCTTGTATTGCCATTGGAACTCTTATGGTTGCTGGCTCAATCGTAAAAGGCGGTCCGGTTGTCACCTTCTCTAAGGGGTTTGGTCAGTTCGCCTCCTTGGTGGGGATTGACCCGGTGTTAGGGACTCGTCTCGGGGCCATCGCCATCAACAGCTTTTTGTTGACCTCTTTGGATACTGCGACCCGTCTCGCCCGGTACCAGATTCAGGAGCTTTCGGGGATGAAGATCAACAAATACGTGGCCACAGTAGTGGCTGTAGTTGCGGCTCTGGCCTTGGTCATGGTCAAGACCACGGACGTTGCGGGCAATCCCATTCCGGCCTGGAAGGCCATTTGGCCTATCTTTGGTGCCTCTAATCAGCTTGTGGCTGCTTTGGCCTTGTTGGCTATTGGTGTCTGGGTTATCAGGGGATTGAAAAAGAGTGGAAACTTCCTTATGGTTCCCTTCTGGTTCATGTTGGCTACCACGCTCTTTGCCTTGTTCATTCTGATCAAGGGCTGGATTGGCATGGCGCAGCCGAACTATCTCCTTGCTGGTGTAGCTTTGCTCCTGTTTGTTCTCGCCGTGTTCCTGGTCCTTGAGGCCCTTAAGGCCTTGAGAGTCAAGGTGGAGTAGCTCTCTGCAAGAGACTAAACATTTAAAGACAAAAGCCGGCTCGAAACGCGAGCCGGCTTTTTTGATCGTTTGAAATGAGGAGATCAGTTATGCTGTCTCTCCGTCTGATTGGTTCAACTTAGGTGCTTCCACAGCTTCTGCCCCGATTGAACGAACTTTCCAAAGAATTGATTGGGGCAACTGGATATCTCAAACATCGTCTAGAGCGAGGAACAGAGTCCCTAACTCTGCTAAGCAAAGCATGCCGTAAAAAATTACAGAAGAAAAACGGCGGGAAAGAGCCTTTTCGAAAAAACGCCCTTCCCCACCGGGAGGAAAAAAGACAGAAACTTACTCTCTCTTCTTCAATCTTACGTCAGGTTCAGAGGGGATACGGAAGAGGGGAATAAAGCGGTCCCAGCCGGTTACAGTGAGTACCAGCATGGACCCCACTGCCACGAAAGCGAGGAAGTTGAGCCGGATAATATCCATGGGGACGAAGTGATAAAGAGGATAAACTGCGTAGGCGATGCCGACGAAAAATACAACGTAGCAATGCCAGGGAATGAGCTGAGACCCAAGCACCCCGAAGGCATCTGAGAGTGTGGCATTGCGAAGCCGAAGGGTGTACAAATCCTCTTCGCTGCCCTCTACGTTCTCCTCGGTCATCTCTCGAATAATGGGACCGATGGTGACAATCTGAGCCATTTCATCCCCTAAAGCGGCGTTACCTATGAGGCACATGATACCGTTGCTGAAGATGAGTTGCCGCACATTGTGCACCATTTTGAGAACTCCTCGGGCGACGGGTTCAAAAGCTTTCATGAGACGCATTACCCCTCCAAAGGCTCCTACCCACATCATCATTACGATAGACCAGCTTCCGGCATCGGAAAAGCCTGTATAGACCAGGTCGAGGAATTCTATTACCGAGATTACAGTGCCGGCTATCAGACCAAAGATCAGAGCCGCCACAATTCCTGCCCCTAGACAGAGAAGGGTCGAAATTCCCGAGACTGCCATGACCAAAACTATGAGAAGAGGCACAATCATATAGAGAGGGACCCCTGATCGTACCTGTTCCAAAAGGGTTACCGCAGATGCCCTTTTCTCCTCCAGGCTAGTCCAAACCTCCGGAGGAATGGCATCGATAGCTGCAGCAGCACTCCCCACTTCACTGCCCAATTCCATGCTGCTTCCTGCAAAATAGAAAATGCCTGCCGAAATAAAAAGACAGAGGAAGGACCATACTCCTTGATGACGCACTCGCTGAATGATTTCCACTCCCTGCATTCCCGAGCTCACCACCGTAGTGTCTGAAATAAGACCAATGTTGTCCCCAAAACAGGACCCTCCTGCCACGGCAGCAACCGTAAGAACGGGGCTTCCCCCTACAATGTGACTGAGCCAGAGAAAGACCGGGGCACAGGCTGCAAATGTTCCCCAGGAGGTACCCGTAGCGATGGAGAGTACTGAGGTAGCAAAAAGTCCGACAATCGCTACTGTCTTTCCAGAAATGCCGAGCTTAAGAGACATGATAATGATAGAGGCCCCCACCCCGGTGGCCATAAAAGCCTCCGCAAGAGCATATGCGGCCATGAGTATGAAAAAAACGATGATGAAATGTTTCACATTATCTATGGCAGCATCAAAAATTTCTTTAAAAGAGAGTTTGTCGAGGATCATGGCCAAGGCTGCTGCGATAATTGTAGCGAGAGGCGCAGACAACAGAATGTCCATGCCACTCAACATAAGTCCTGCCAGAACTACAATAGGTGCCAACTTCAATAGTGCCACAAAGACCCCTCCTTTAATTTATAAATTTATTATGTAGAGTTGCGCCACTTTCCAAAAATTTTTTTAGTTCTCGATTTTCTCCCTTTCGTCTCATCACCACCTTTTCCTCGGATTGTTCCTTCAGGTTTGCCTCTCTCTTGTACCTGTTCCGGTCCGCCAGACGCATCGTGCTTTTCAGTTCATGCAGAAAAGCAACCACTCCCTGAGCAGAGCCCGATACAGCTCCCATTTACCACCATGAGGTTGCTGAAAAGCCTAAAAGCCTAAAAGCCTTTGTAAAATCAAGGCTAAATATACTAGACCTAGTTCTGTTTCATCAAATATGTTACCTCTCGCTCGTTCAGGGCAATCCAGCTGTCTCTCCTCCATCGATGGGAATTGCAGCCCCCGTGATGTACCGTCCCTCCGAAGAGGCAAGAAAGGCAAAAAGCCCCGCGATCTCTTCCGGTTCAGCATGGCGTTTCATGGGGATTTTTTGATTTGTGGCCTCCAGCATTTCTGGAGTGTATTCTGCTTTCTGCATGGGGGTGAGCACATATCCCGGACAGACAGCGTTCACCCGGATACTCGGGGCAAGCTCCAAAGCCATAGTTTTGCAGAGCAGAATCACTCCCGCTTTGGAAGCGTTATAATCCGTGTAGAAAGGGTGCCCCTCAGTACCGTTGGTTGAGGCGGTTATGAGGATGACTCCCTCTCTCTGGGGAAGCATATGTTTCGCTGCTTCCTGAGCACAGAGAAAAACACCGTCCAGGTTTATGCCCATAACTCGTCGCCATTGCTCCCAGGAAATATCCGCAAAAGGGGACCGAACGCTGATTCCCGCATTCGCGACAAGTATATCCAGTTGTCCCGTTAGTTGTATTGCCTCCCGAAAGCCTTGTTCCACCTCTTCCGGTCGACTTACGTCCACTTTAAGAGCCCCCACAAAACCTGCAGGGTTACAAGCGGCCTCCTCTAAACCCGTAGGATCAATGTCAAAAATCACCACCTGAGCCCCCTCCCGGGCAAAGCGTTCTGCCGTGGCTAGGCCAATACCACTGGCACCGCCGGTAACCACGACACCTTTATTCTGTAAATCTGGATATCGGATCATTGAAAAAGCCCTCCTTTTATTCTGCCCTGAGCGGAGGCACTCAAGGGACAATATGCTTCGAAAAAACTTCTCAGAAAAAGGAATCGCATTCAATGCATACAAGGTATGCATAAATATACATGGTTCTAGTGTACGGGGATAGGAAAAGAAAGTAAAGTGGCGCAGTCTGTTGAATCGAAGCGTCTTTAGTATCGAGTTCCGTATCTCTCTTGTGCCACCGTGTCTGAAAGCGTACCCAAAGCGTGGATGATTTTTTCTTGGAGCACCTGAAATATAATCCGTGCAAGAGGGGCTGCAAAAAATTAGCCCAAGCATTTCTGTAAAAGATGGCGTACGTTATCGCCCCGGATACAGGTTCCTCTCAAAAGAGGTTACCTTTTATACTGAGGAACTTGTAAGATGATTTCTTACCGCCAGAGAGAAGAGGCATACGCCCACAGCGCTCTTGGCAAACATCTCGATATCGTGGACTTTGGGAAAGTGTGGCTCTTCCTGTTCCAGGGGGCAACAGGAAATCCTCCAAGATATGGCCTAAAGGCGATATTTGCCGAAGCCATTTTACGATGGAGCCCCCAGAAGCTCCAGGATATGTCCTGACGTCAGTTCCACTCTGTTTCGTGGTTCTTGAGGTGCTCAACTCGGTTCAAAGCGACCAGGGAATAATATCCTTTCTTGCATATCATGATGGAGATGGAGGCCGTATCGAAATGGAGTCGCCAGAACCATGGCTCCTGTATGCCGATACAAGACGAGAGCAAAGGCTTCAAAACCGTTCTGTGGCTCACCAGGGCAATGGTTTCCCCGTGATGTTTTTTGACGAGAGAGTCCAGTTTTTTTCGGGATCTTTGCATTACAGCTGTAAGGGGTTCTATACCGGGTGCCTGCAGTTTCTCTGGTGTGTTGAGCCAAATCTCCCAGAGCTCGGGGCTTTCTTGGGCGATCTCTTCTTTTTTTCGTCCTTCCCAGGAGCCCAGAGATACGTTGGTAATCTCATGGGCTTCCACGGGCGAAAGACCAATTTTGTCTCCGATGACCTGCGCGGTCTCTCGAGCCCGAAGAAGAGGGCTGGTATAGAGGTGTTCAATGCTCAGATGTGTAGCAGCTTCGGCAACTTCCTTTGCCTGTCTTTTACCACAGGCATTCAGGGGAAAGTCCCTGGCTCCTCTGAACAGCCCCTGTACATTCCCTGCACACTCTCCATGGCGAATCAGGACTACCGTTGTCGGTCGATTCATGGGAAACTCCTCCTTTTTTCTCAGTCTACTCCTCAGGAAAGCTCCGACAAAATATTTTTATGTCTGACCAGTCTTGACAATTATCCGCAAGATTGGTACTCTACTATCTGTTGTTTTTGCGATTAGCACTCACCGTAGAAGAGTGCTAGTATCTATCGGGGGTATGGTATGCTTACCGAGCGTCAGCTGGAAATTGTGCTGTCCGTTGTGTATGACTATATATCTACCGGAGAACCCGTCGGTTCGAGGACCGTTTCCAAAAAATACATCAAGGGATGCAGCGCCGCTACGGTCAGAAACGAGATGGCCGATTTGGATGAGATGGGGTATTTCTTTCAGCCCCATACGTCGGCGGGTCGAATTCCCACACCGTTGGCCTATAGAGTATATGTCAACTCCATCATGCATCGTCAAAGGGCGGCACCTCCAGGCTTGGAATTATGGGTTCGGACCGTACGTAGTCAGAGGGCCGATGTTGAGTCGACTCTCTCCCAGATCTCTCGTCTCTTGGGAAAAGTGACCAGTTATCTGGGAGTAGCCGCTGTTACCACGACCGATGTTCAGCGTCTTCAGAAGGTCGATTTAGTTCGTCTTGAGGACGGTTCGATCCTGGTTTTGGTGGTGTTGGAAAACGGGGCTATCCGCCATCGTCGCATAGTTCTGGACGGTGAATTGCCTCAGGGAGTCCTGGACGATCTAGCGGCGACCGTGAATAACGGAGCTTCGGGTAAATCGTGGTCTCAGGTGAAAGAGGCTCTCTATGGCTATATCTCCGTGCAACTTGAGGAATACTGGGGGCTTTGTCGGGCAGCCATTGATCGTTTGGATGCTATGCTGGCCCAGGAGACGTGTCACCTGAGTACTGGAAGGGTAAGCCAGATTTTCAATGTGCCCGATTTCGCCGACATCGGTCGTATACAGACTCTTTTGGCCCTCGTGGAGGACGAGCCCACCTTGGCTGGGATGATTCGGGAGCGAGCGGAGGATGACGGTGTGACCGTCACCATTGGAACGGAGAACCCCCATCCATCCATGAAGGATTGTTCTGTGGTTGTGGCGTCAGCCAGTCAGGGATATCGGAGGTCGGTCGTTGGGCTTATCGGCCCGGTTCGGATGGATTACGAGCGCTCCATATCGGTGTTGGAGGCTGTTTTGGGTGGTCTGTATGGCGATGAAAATGACTGCGAGGAGGAATGACCCTCATGGACGATACCAAAGAGATACCTGAGGAAAGATATGATGGTGTAACGGAAGAGCAGGAGTCCGTAGCTGAGGTTGATAACGACGACGAAAACGATCTTGATTCGAGGATACAGTTTCTTGAGGAGGAGCGGGATACGTTTCGGGAATTGGCAGCGAGAGCTCAGGCCGATCTGATCAATTTTCGTACCCGTACCGAACGGGAGGTCCGTCGAATCAGGGAGTTAGCTGCAGAGAGAAGCGCTCTTGAGATGTTTCCTGTCTTGGACAACCTGGATCGGGTCTTGCAGGTCAAGGAAGATGCCGATGTGACGACGGTGGTTCAGGGTATCCGCATGGTTCGGAAGCAGTTTGTGGAGGCGTTGGCCGCTTTGGGAGTTCAGCCCATACAGGCGGTAGGCGAGGCTTTTTCGCCTGAATATCACGAGGCTATAGGTCTTGTGGAGGTCTGCGAGCGGGAGCGGGATGGGATAGTCGTGGAGGAATTCCAGACAGGGTATATCCTGGCAGACAAGGTCGTTCGTCCGGCCAAGGTTCGAGTCGGGCGTTGTACGGAGTAAGACTCCTTATATTGAATAAGGGATTCAACATAATTTTTAGGTAGAGGTGAGGCATAATGGCAAAGGTAGTTGGAATAGATTTGGGAACGACAAATAGCTGTATCGCGGTGAAAGAGGGAGATAGCGTCACTATCATCCCTAACACTGAGGGAGCTCGAACAACGCCTTCCGTCGTCGCGTTTACCAAGGATGGTGAACGTCTTGTCGGGCAGTTGGCCAAGCGACAGGCCATCGTCAACGCCGACAACACCATCATGTCCATCAAGAGGCATATGGGTACGGATCATACGGTGACTGCCGGTGGCAAAAAATACACGCCCCAGGAGATCTCCGCCATGATCCTGCAAAAGCTCAAGAGAGATGCCGAGGAGTATCTGGGTGAGGACGTGAAGCAAGCGGTTATTACCGTGCCTGCCTACTTTACCGACGCTCAGCGACAGGCCACCAAGGACGCTGGCGCCATCGCCGGCCTTGAGGTTCTTCGGATTATTAACGAGCCCACGGCTGCAAGCCTGGCCTACGGCATGAACAGACAGGGCGAGGCAAAATTGTTGGTCTTCGATCTGGGGGGAGGTACTTTCGACGTGTCCATCCTGGACGTTGGAGACGGGGTCTTCGAGGTCCTGGCTACTCACGGAGATAATCGCCTGGGTGGCGACGACTGGGATATGGCCGTGGTGGACTGGATGGTGGCAGAGTTCAAGAAAGCCGAGGGAATCGATCTCTCCGCTGATCGAATGGCGCTCCAGAGACTTCGAGAAGCTGCGGAAAAGGCCAAGATTGAGCTGTCGTCCATGCCGGAGACCTCCATCTCTCTGCCCTTCATCACCGCTAACGAGACGGGGCCTAAACACATGGAGCTGAGTCTCTCCCGGGCCAAGTTTGAGGAAATCACCTCCGAGCTGTTGGCCCGAATCGTGGGCCCCGTCCAGCGTGCTCTTGAGGACAGCGGTCTGTCAGCTTCGGCCGTGGACAAGGTCCTCCTGGTAGGTGGCTCGACCCGGATGCCTATGGTCCAGCGCAAGATCAAGGAATTGTTGGATAAAGATCCCACCAAAGGCATCAATCCCGACGAATGTGTGGCAGCAGGCGCCGCCATCCAGGGCTCCATTATGGTCGGTGATTCGGACAAGAACATCGTCCTTGTGGACGTGGCGCCCCTGTCCCTGGGTATTGAGACTTTGGGAGGTGTCTGCACTCGAATTATCGAGCGCAACACGGCCATCCCCGTGACCAAGAGCCAGATATTCACTACTGCGGCAGATGGTCAGACCCAGGTTGAGATCAAGGTACTTCAGGGCGAGCGCTCAATGGCGTCCGATAACGTGGTTCTGGGGACCTTCGTCTTGGATGGCATCCCCTCGGCACCTCGGGGTATTCCTCAGGTTGAAGTTTCCTTCAACATCGACGTGAACGGAATTCTCAACGTCAAGGCCACCGATAAGGGGACCGGCAAGGAGCAGCATATCACTATTCAGTCGTCCAACTTAAGTAAGGACGATATCGAACGAATGAAACAGGAAGCCGAGGCGAACGAAAGCTCCGATGCCAAGAAAAAAGCGTTCATCGAGGCCAAAAACGAAGCCGACGCTCTGGTCTATCGTACGGAGAAACTCATGACCGATCTGGGGGATAAGATATCTCCCGAGGAGAAGGGAAGCCTTCAGACCAAGATCGATGCTGTGAAAAAGGCTCTGGAGGGTGACGAGGCCGATGCTATTGAATCGGCGTGTATGACGTTGGATCAGGAGGTTCAGGCTTTCTCAACGAGGCTGTATCAACAGGCCGGTACCCAGGGTGGTGACGGTGCTCAGTCCGGCGATGATGGCCAGGGATCGCCTCAGGATGACACGGTCGACGCTGAGTTCTCCGAGTAGCTTCTAAATAAAGGGGAGTTCCCGTAGATGTCCGTTGGAGGGGGGCGGGACTATTACGAGGTCCTGGGTGTTTCGAGAGAAGCGTCTCCCAACGAGATAAAAAAGGCGTATCGTCGCCTGGTCAGAGAGTATCATCCCGACGCCAAACCAGGAAGCGCCGAGGCCGAGGCCAAGTTCAAGGAAGTCAGCGAAGCTTATGAAGTTCTGAGCGATCCCAGGAAACGTTCTCAGTACGATCAGTTTGGTCGTGTTGGAGAGGGGCAGCCCTTTGGCGACATGGGGGGCATGGGCGATATCTTTGGAGACCTCTTCGACAGCATGTTTGGCGGTGGGTTTGGTCGATCGGGAGCTCGCCGAGATGGGCCTCGTCGGGGCTCTGATCTGGAGATGAGCCTGGAGATCACCCTTGAAGAAGCGGCTCTTGGTGTGACGCGAACGGTTACAATTCCCCGGTGGGAGACGTGTTCCCGATGTGATGGCAAGGGGGCTGAGCCCGGATCGTCCGTTTCGGTCTGCGGGACATGTCATGGCTCCGGCCAGGTTCGGCGTACGAGTCAGACGCTCTTTGGTCAAGCGGTCACCGTAGGGACCTGTCCCGATTGCAGGGGAGCCGGCAAGGTTTTTGAGAGAAAATGTCAGGACTGCAACGGCGAGGGACGGGTTCGACGTAAAAGAGAAATCAAGGTCAACGTTCAGGCTGGAGTTGACCGGGGAACCAGACTCCGGGTTCCCGGTTCTGGTGAGGCTGGCTTGAATGGCGGGCCTCCGGGGGATCTGTTTTTGGTGATAGACGTTTTGTCTCACGAGGACTTTGAAAGGGACGGCATGGACCTTCATCGCCGGCTCCCTTTGGCCTTTCCCTTGGTGACTTTGGGTGGTGTCACGAACGTAACAACATTGATAGACGATGTGCGTCCCGTGACTGTCCCTGCTGGAACGGAGCCGGGCGAAGTCCTTCGGCTCAAGGGGCTCGGTATGCCGAGCCTTCGGAATGGCGCCCGGCGTGGTGATCTCTTTCTTCACGTCACGGTGGAGGTTCCCAAAAAACTGACAGAGCGTCAAAAAGGCTTGATTGAGGCTCTGGCTACTGAGATGAATGTTCCTGTGGACACCGAGGAAGGTGTCTGGGATAAACTGAAACAGCTGTTTTCATAGATAGCAAAGACGAGGAGAGGTTTTTCTCTTCTCGTCTTTTATGTTCTCCATGCCGTGCCAGAAGCATGTGATCAGATCGATCTCTTCCTCCCGATACTCAAGAGGCGGGGGCGATACGCGAGACAGGGCTCTAATGGGACGACCTGAGGCTGGGAGACTCGGTTGTAGGTTTTTAGAACGGCCCTAATGCTTACCAGAAGCCCGCCTTCGTATTGATGTTTATTTGTGATGATTGAGACGAGCTTGATGGGTTTGAAGTTGGGGTGTCTGCATTGCTAGAGTACCTTGGCCTGTTTAAAGAGATTTTGACAATCGAAAAAGGTCGCAACTTTCTTTTTGTTGAGCTCTATCATCACTGACCTCCAAGTATAAAAAACTAGGAGATGTAACGACGGAGACTCTCCGCCTCCTCTTTGGAGGAGGATATCAAAACAGTTGGGAAGAATCAGACGAACATCTTCCTTCTTGCACATTATCGAAGAGATTGCTCCACTGATCTCCTCATTATTTGACTGTAAATTCCTATGCTATACTGAGAAATATAGGTAAAGGAGGTATCTGTCTGTGAAAAAGAGTTTTATGGTGTTATCTCTCTCCATTCTTTTGGTAGGCGTTTTGAGTTTTATCTCCTTGGCTAAAACGTCGCCTGTCGTTTTTCTGGACGAGAGCTGGGATAGCGCGCAGGTTCACAATCGTATTGCTGCGTATATCGTAAAGCATGGGTATGAGCGAAAGGTCGAGTTTCTCTTTTCTGAGACGTTGCCCGGTATGCTTGGATTGGAGAGAGGGGACGTCCATATTTGTCTGGACGTGTGGGTGAATAACACTCCCGAGTGGTGGGCCAAAGCTCAGAAAAAGGACTCGCTGGTCAATCTAGGTGTGAATTACCCCAACGCCCCTCAAGGTTGGTATGTTCCGACATATGTTATCAAGGGAGATCCCGAGAGAGGAATTGAACCTGTTGCCCCTGATTTACAATATGTGGACGACCTTGAAGCCTATGCCGGGATCTTTAAGGATCCTGAGGATCCCTCCAAGGGACGTTTCTACAACGCACCGCCAGGTTGGAAAATCTCCAGTATCAATGAATACAAGATGAAAACTCTAGGATTGGACAAAATCTACGTGATTTTCTCTCCGGGTTCCGACACGGCTCTTCAGACCGTGGCACGGGCCAGCTACAAAAAGGGCGAGCCTGTTATTTTCTACTACTGGCAACCTACGGCTCTCATGGGCTTGTTTGACATGACTCGTCTGAAGGAAAAAACTCCCTATGACGTGGCGAAGTGGAACGAGAAGGCTGGATATGGCTGTGATTTTCCCGCACAGTCAGTGCTCAAACTGGCCAACGCCAATTTTGCTGAAGCAAATCCCGAGCTTATCGACTTTTTTCGTCGTTATGAGACAACTCTGGGGATGAACGACCAGATACTGGCCCGCCGCTCTGTGGACAATCTCTCCCTTGAGGAGACAGCCATCTGGTTTCTCAAAACGTACCCGAATATCTGGAGAGCGTGGATTCCTGAGGATCGTCAGGATGTTCTGAAAAAGGTCAACCAGGTGCTAGGTCTGTAAGGACAGCGGCGCTATATATGAGAACAGCGTACGATCCTCGGCGTATTTGCCGGGGATCGTACGTATATTACAGAGGTGAGGTGTCGTTATGGGAAATATGGTGTATCGTCCGATGAGGCGAAAGGATCGAGAAGTCTCCGATCCTAGATGGATGGAGTCGGTCCTGAGCAGTGGCGTGACCTGTTATCTGTCTCTTTTCGATGGAGAGTGGCCTTATGTGATTCCTCTTTCCTACGGCTATAGTGAAGGACACCTGTATTTTCACTCGGCCAAAGCGGGAAAGAAAATCGATATTATTCGGGAAAATCCTCGGACGTCCTTTGCTGTAGATGTAGAGACGATCTGCGCTCCCGAATCCAGGATCGAAACTGGAAGTGTCCCGCCATATCGGAGTGTCATCGGTTATGGAGAGATAGAGATCATTCCAGACGACCAGGAAGACAGAAAAAGAGAAGCGCTCAACATCCTGGCAGTACATCACGGGCGAGAGAGGCGAGAGACGCCCAGACCAAAGCGGATGTTAGATAGAGTATGTGTCCTGGACCTGACCATTATCCATATGACGGGAAAGGAGAAAAAACCCTCCAACGAGCGGTCTTGTTGAGGATCAGGCCGATCGCTTCGCCGCCTTTCGGCGTTCGTTCATATCTAGGATTGCCTTTCTGATGCGGACCTCTCTCGGTGTGGCCTCTACCAACTCGTCATCCGTTATCCACTCTAATGCCTTATCTAGAGTCACTGGCCGAGGTACGTCGAGCTTGATGCCCATATCTTTGGTGGACGATCGATGATTGGATGTCTGCTTCTTCTTCGTTGGATTACAGGGAATATCGCCAGGACGGGAGTGTTCGCCTACAACCTGGCCATTGTAAACTTCCGTCCCAGGTGAGATAAACAGAGTGCCTCGTTCCTGGAGATTTTCAAGCTGATATCCTGTTGCGATCCCCGTATCCATGCTTACCATCGAACCTCGATTCCGGGATGTCACGTCGCCCTTCCATGGGCCATAGCCAACGAATCGGGACGCCATGATCCCCAGTCCTCGGGTATCTGTGAGGAACTCGCCTCTGTAGCCTATGAGCCCTCTTGTTGGAATTCTAAAGTTCATCTTTACCGTTCCGGTCTGAAGGACCACCATGTCGGTCAGGTCAGCTTTTCGCATGGCCAACTTCTCGATCACCATGCCCTGGTACTCCTCGGGAACCTCAATAGCTAGATCTTCCATGGGCTCCAGCGTGTGTTCTCTATCGTCTTTTTTTGTGATGACCTCCGGTCGGGAGACACAGATTTCCGATCCCTCCCGGATCATTTCCTCTATGAGAATAGCCAGCTGGAGTTCTCCACGGCCTGAGACTTTCACTCCGTCAGGGCGTCCCAGATCCTCGACTCGCAAAGCAACGTTCGTTTTGATTTCCCGATCCAATCGAGTCTTGAGTTGTCTCAGGGTGATGGGATTGCCGTCCCGGCCAGCAAAAGGCCCGCTGTTGACCAGAAAAAACATAGAGACGGTTGGTTCCTCAATTTCCAGGGGCTGAAAAGCCGGTTCCAGACTTTCGGTAGACGCGAAAGTATCGCCAATATCGATCATTTTGGGACCGGTGATCCACACGATATCCCCAGCAAACGCCTCGGCCACCTCGACCCGCTCCAGACCCCGCGTGACCCATATATGCGTCACCTTTTCTCGGGATGAGGAGACAACGTCCCATCCTTCTTCCTTGTCCGACGGCGACCGCCAGGTCGTCTTGGTCTGGACAAAAGACTCCCCTTGACGAACGATTCCTGATGTTATGCGTCCGCATCCGATTTGCCCCACGTACTCGTTCCATCCTAAAGTGCTCACCTGCATTCGGAAAGGCGAGCCCGGGTCGGACTCTGGAGGAGAGACGTAATCCACGATGGTCTGAAACAGGGGATCCATGCCCTCTCTTGAATCGTCCATATCCAGTACGACCCACCCATCCAGTCCAGAACCATACAGGACGGGGAATTCCAGCTGATGTTCGTTGGCCCCTAGCTCGATAAACAGATCGATGGTTTTATCCAATGCTAAATCCGGTGTGGCCCTCGGGCGATCGACCTTATTGATGATCACGACAGGACGAAGGCCCAGTTTGAGAGCCCGAGAGAGGACATAGCGAGTTTGGGGCATCGGGCCCTCGTTGGCGTCCACGAGGAGAAGCACCGAATCTACCATGGAGAGAACTCGCTCCACCTCTCCTGAAAAATCGGCGTGCCCCGGTGTGTCAACGACGTTGATCAGATAGCCGTTCCACTCGACGGTACAATGCTTTGAGGTGATGGTGATACCTCGCTCCCGTTCGAGTTCGCCGCTGTCCATGACTCGTTCCTCAATACGTGCATTCTCTCGAAACACCTTGGCGGCGCGGAAGAGGGAATCTATGAGAGTGGTCTTGCCGTGATCAATATGGGCGATGATCGCCACATTCCTGATATGCTGTACATCGTACATTATAGAAAGCTCCTAACTGGTGAAGTTGAAGTCAACGCTAAAAAAAGAATTATACACTTCCTTCTCTACATCGACAAGTATAACCGGTAAGGTGCAGAAAATGACGGCTTTTTTGCAATTCAGGTAAGAGTTGGAGGGCGAAAAGACCGGGAAGGAGAATGAGGTACCCCTATCTTTTACACATGTACTTAATCTGTACGTTTGCAGTCGCTCTCCATCGTAGTGTCTACAGAGGAGCTATTTCCAAATAGGAGGTATAAGAAGAGACCTGATGTTCACAGTAACCCAGGAATACGAAGATCTCAAAGAAGCCTGAGAAAAACAGAGACACCATGGCTAAAAAGCTCGAGAGGATAGGACTCAAAAACCTGCTAAGCTTCATCATAGAGGTCAGGAGGAGGCTCCAATGTTTTTTCACTTCGTGCCTCGGAGTATCGGCTCTTCTTTTGGTAACTGTGAGAGTAGGACACGCAGCCTCAAACAAGTATAGCGCAAGAGCATAAATAAACGTGAGGGATCTCCTAGAACAGAGACGAGATCAGGAAGACGTTTCTGTCGCTCGTAAAGATCCTTAAAACAAAAAAGTAGCCCTCATAGGTTTGATAGCTCAAGGATAAAAAGCCTAAAAGACTGAATAAGACCACGGCCTGACGTCAGGTTATGGTGTATAAGAAAAGAGGCTCTCTTTGCCGAGAGAGCCTCTTTTGTGTACTTATACGCATAAAAAATTTGAGGTGTTTTATAAAACCACGGTGCAGTTTTTGCCCCTCTCTTTTGCCTGATACATGGCTTGATCCACCAACTTTAAGACATCCTGCATATTTTCATTGTTGTCCTTATTCAGTTGGACAACGCCAAAACTAGCAGTAATATGGAGGTCTTTGGAAAATTCTGCTGAGGCAATCGCTTCCCGAAGCTTTTCAGCGACGTTAAATGCCTGTTCTTTATCGGTTTTGAGGAGGCCCAGGATGAATTCCTCCCCCCCCCATCGAGCGAATAAGTCGGTACTGCGAATGTTTTTTTGGATGAGTGCAGATATATCCATTAAAAGATCATCGCCTATAAGGTGCCCGTAGGTATCGTTCATGTTTTTGAAGTTGTCCAGATCAAACATGATTAATGAAAAAGCCTCGTCTTGTTTTTGAGCAAAATGAATAGCTCGAGAGGCCTGTTCGTAGAAATCCCGGCGATTTGATATGCCTGTGAGGGTATCAGTCCGAGCCTGATGGTCTATCTTCTGGAATTGCAGGGCGAGCTTCTGTCTCATATTCTCGATAGCCCGGCCCAAGTGGGAGAACTCGTCTTGATCGGTCCATGCACAGGCTCCATCCGTAAGTTGCGATGATATTTTTTCCGTCTGGTCTAAAAGTCGATGGATTGGTCGAGCTATCGTTGTCCGAAACACCACCGATGTAATGCAAAAACTCGACAAAAAGAGGAGTAAAAAAACAACGATTGTTGTTTGGAAGTTCCACAGCAAGTTGTTCATAGCCGGTGTCATTGAAATACTGATTCGGACGGAGCCTACAGGGAGGTCGTCAAAATAGGCTATTTCCTCGCAGGTGTAGAGATCCTTGTGTGAACGAAAGGGAATCTTTATGTGAGCGAGGGAGATATCGAATACGCTTGAGTAGATATCAACCTCAACGACGTTTTCATTGAGGGCAACAAGTTGGGCAGCTCGAAGAACCTGCTGAGGCGCAAAATATTTCATAGGTTCGGCGACACATTGAGCGAGAGTCTTCGTGTTTTCTTGGGTACAATGAATCAAGGAGTCTCGAACGTTGTTTCTTTCGCTCATTGTCAACAAAACAAGCCCTCCAAAAAATGGGAGGAAAAAGGCTAAGAAGAGCCAGAAGAAAAATTTAGAAATTTTGTTATTGACAATATTATTGTTCATATTTTTTTAATTAATTTAGTCGATTTTCTTGGGTTTTTTGATTTTTCCAAGTATGATATCGCATTTTATATATCTAAGCCTCTCTTTTATTTTCTGGGGAACCAGCCCCTCTTGGACACCATCGAATTCCAGTCCCACTATATCTTGAGCTAGTCCTATTCGCTTGACTTTACATTGTTTTAACCCTGAGAGCGGCATCTGTAGAGCTATAGGTATGATTTTATTCAGCCGCTTGACCATTGATCCGATCATGGAGCCAGGATGAAGATGATTTTGGTTCTTGTCCATTCCGATAGCATAGATGCCACTCTCCGCAGCCTGGGCCAGAACGCCCGTTCCTGCGAATCCGGCAACGGCAAAGAGAACGTCAGCACCCTTTTTGATCTGTTGCGCCGCTATGTTTTGCGCTTTTGCGACGTCATACCACATTCCAGGATAATTGCCCAAGGTACTTTCCAGAATTTGAACGCTTGAGTTTACCGAATGAACGCCATGCTTAAATCCGGCTTGAAATTGACGAAGTATGGGATAGTCATTATTTGTGTATATGAAGCCGACAACGTTCGTCTTGGTCATGAGAGCAGCTAAAGCACCAGCCATGAAAGAACCTTCGTAGTTGCTGAATTGAAAGATTCGAACGTTTGGAAGATCGATATCTTTTACACAGTCCAAAAGAACAAAACGAACTTCTCTGTGGCTTTCGTATTTTTGAATGGCATCGAGAACCCTCGGGGAGTTGTAGGGAAGTACGATAGGTGAGTAGCCATTAGCGACACTTTCTTTTATTTTTGCGATATAATCTACCTCTTCTGAGACGGCTTGGATTTCAATACACTCTTTATGGGTGCTGTTTCTAAACGCCTCGACTCCTTCGTGAATAGCTTGATTGTAGGCTCCAACGTTAGGATCTCCTCTGTAAATGACAACTGGCGTTGCCTGTGCCGTGTTTGGCACAGTAAACAAAAGCATCATCAGCAACAGAACGATGCTCAGCTTCATGGTTACGACCCTCTCTCAATAAAACAGAAATAAATATTAATTAAACATTGCGCGATTATTTCGTGAATGACCCCAGATATCACAATGTGAATGCTTGACTTGCCTACCTGAATTTGCTGGACAGAGGAGTATTCGCATTTACTAGAGAACAGGGTAGGCAGCTTATCAACAGCCCTGCAAACGTCACTCTGGTCGTGAGAGTTGTCAGAACTCTTGGGGGCAAGCACCTTCGTACTTAGGGGTTTTATACTTTATCTGATTGTCCTATGATGGAGGCAACACATTTTTTATCTGAGAGTGCACATGGTGAAATAGTACTTGGAGTTACATCGGACAGAAACAGGTTGCCCAAGTCCCTGGATACGCTATGGAGGGCAGATGCTTTTTTGTGATTTTTACCCCAAGGATCTTTGCGCTCTCTTTGAGAAGCTGGCTCTGGATTTTATTCTAATGAGGATAACTTTCTGTTCGAATGGCGATTTTTTATTTTTTAAAACGTAAGGATTTTAATATAGCCAATCATTTTTGTCAAGTAGGCACTGTGATAGCATGTCATTGCCCAGAGGTGAAGTTGTCCTGTAAATGCTCAAAAAAACATGTCACCCTCGCTTGAAAGAAAGGATTGATCGGGAAGAATATATCGAGTTAAGTTGCGACCATATGGCGACCTCTAATAAATCCCTCTCTAAGAAGAGAGAATGGCTTCTGCCCCTCCCTAAGATAAAATGGTACAATACCAATTATAACTAAAAGCTTGGAAAGGGATGCTACGCCGCTGAAACAGCGTCTCCTCCTTGTAGAAAAAATCGTCTACGATACCTTGATATGCTGAACGGCCCACTGGTATGTGTCAACGAAACGCTGGAGAAGTTTATTCATTGACGGGAACTTGCGAGGATCTCCAGATATAGGGCTGAACTCCCCTTTTCACCTCTTCTCGGACAGGCAGGGAGATCGAAATCGATCCGAAACCCAAAACTGTGTGGAACACGCATTTGGAGTTCAAGCCATGGAAGCGGGAAAACTGATCCTTTGAGGCATCGGGAAGATACAAACCTCCACCGCCATAGCTTTGTGGAACCTGGCCTATACCACCACTCGATTCTCGTACCTGATAAGACAATCAGGGACGCTGTATTTTGCCTCAAGATACCATCAGGCACCATGTAAATCGAGAGACACCTATGGCCTAAGCAAGTTCTTGCGGCTTTTAGTCTTATCTTCTGTTGTTTCATCTGTCGTTTTTTCTCAAAATGTAACTTTTTGACTGTAGAGCATGCGTTCAACTCACAAGAAAGCCTGTGGGATAAAGGCAAGAGGTCTGTGGCTTATTTTTCAGCGACCTGTAGTTTTTTCGTTTTTAGAGGTGACCTGTAGAGATTCGGAAGTTCCAGAAAAAAGACCGATGGCCCATATCGCTCTGCCATCGTGATTATGAGGCTCAATGTTATGGGGAGAACGAAAGACGGTATCTCCGTGCTGGTGTGGATCTCTACACGCACAACTTGTTGAGATAGAGATTTGATGGTTCGTTTTTTTTTGTGGTGCTATGAGAGGGAAGATTGAATGAAGGGCTTTGAGTTACAGTTGAAAAACTGCTCTCTTTGTGGCCGAGCGTTTTTTGGAACCTTTGACGAGATGGCCTGTAAAAAATGTGAGAGCCGCTATCGTCAGTTACGTGAGAAAATCCGAAATTACCTGTGGAATCATCCGGGCCAAAAAGCTACCTTGACGAGCATCTCTCAGGATCTGAATATCCCTTTGGAGATCGTCAAGGTGTTTCAGAAAGATCCTCGATTTCAAGGTGTGTTTGACGAAAATGAGAGGGCAAAAAGAAGGACGACTTTCGCCCGACAGATTGAGGGGAGGAGACGGTCATAAAGCTGCGAAACTTTTTGTATTGGGCAAAACTCTTTCTGTTCGGTACCTTCATGGATAAGCGACACGGGGTCATTCGTAAGGAGGCTTTTGACGAGAACGACGATCTGATGCTTCTTCTGTTCGGGGAGTTCCTGGGGATCCCTAATCCCATTTCCTATTACACTCTGGAGCTTCTTCCCTACGTCGTGACCGAGTTGGAGCCATGGGAACGGCGGATACAGAACCGAAAGATGATTTTGGCGGAGAAAGCGGCCCAGTTCGACTTTGACTGAGCACGATTGGGGAGGGGGAGCTTTATGTATCGGCGATATACGTTTTTTGGCGGGAAGGGTGGAACGGGCAAGACCACCTGTGCGGCTGCCTATGGCCTGTCTTTAGCTCGAGAGGGTGTGCGAACCCTTGTGGTCTCGACCGATCCGGCCCATTCCTTGTCCGACGCCATGGGCCGGCACATCGGAAGTGACGTGATCTCTCTGGACCCCTGTCTCTGGGGGCTGGAGATCGATGCGGAGCTTGAGGCTAAAAAGTACATGGGATCCATCCAGGAACAGATGCTTCACATCGTGAGTGCCGCTATCGTGGAGGAGATCAAACGGCAGCTTCGAATTGCCTATCTCTCGCCGGGGGCCGAAGAGGCTGCTATCTTTGATCGGTTCGTGGATATCATGGAGGGGGCCGGTCACACATACGATGCAGTGGTTTTCGACACGGCCCCTACGGGGCATACACTCCGACTTCTGACCCTGCCTGAGGTCCTTAAAGTCTGGATTGATCACCTGATCGCGAAGCGAAGCAAGGCTATGGATCTCATGCGCATGGCCGCCAAATACGAGAAAGAGCTTCAGGAAAAGCTGAAGGACGATCCGATTTTTTCAATCCTCTCTCGGCGCAGAGACCGATTCCAACGGGCTCGGGAACTTCTGACCGATTCGGAACTCTCCGTGTTTCACTTTGTTCTTAACCCTGAAAAAATGCCAATTTTGGAGACCGAGCGAGCCATTGCCCTCCTAAACGAATTTAATATTCAGGTAGGATCGGTGGTGGTGAATCGGATTATTCCCCCCGAGGCTGGCGACTTTTTCGTGTCCCGTCGGGAGGCTCAGGAGGCGTACCTGAAAGAGATCGACGATAAGTTCGGGACATACGGGGTAGTGCGCCTCCCCATGCTTCGGACCGATGTCCAGGGAGTGGAGCAGCTGGATGAGATATCGGGGTACCTTGCAGAGGTTGAGCGAGGCTAGGTGCAGCAAACGAGAATAAAAAAACCGGTGAGCCCATTACAGGGCCGCCGGTTTTTTTTATGGCTGTGATCTTTTTGAAAGCCTGTAGCTCAGCGTTCCTCCCGATAGAACGGGGTGCCAAGGGCGGCCGGTGCTCCGAAGAGGATACCTTGTCCCTTTCGGATGGAGATAACCAGGAGGACAATGATCGTCAATACGTAGGGGAGCATGAGAAGCAACGGTGCCGGGATGTTGGTCCCAGCCGCCTGAATACGAAGCTGACAGGCTTCGACGCCACCGAAAAGGTAGGAACCGAAGGCGGCTCGGGCGGGGTTCCAGATGGCGAAGATCACGAGGGCAACGGCTATCCATCCACGACCAGCGGACATTCCCTCGGTCCACATATGACTGTACGAGATGGAAAGATAGGCACCGCCGATCGCCACGATACCACCGCCGATGACGGTGTAGACGTATCGAATAAGGACGACCGATAGTCCTACCGAGTCGGCGGCCTGGGGACTATCACCCACTGCTCGAAGATTCAGTCCTGCTCTGGTTCGCCAGAAGAACCAGCAAAGGAAAAGTACCAGGCCATAGGAAAAATAGACTAATGGATCGTGATCGAAGAAGACTGGGCCAATAAGGGGAATTTGAGCGAGTCCGGGAATCGGTCTCTTAGTCAGTCCCACGATGGTTTGGCCGATATACTCTCGCCCCATGATTGCCGAAACGCCCGTTCCTAACATGGTCAGGGCCAGCCCGCTGACGACCTGGTTCCCGCCCAGAGAGACGCAAACTGCTGCGTGAATGAGGCTGAAAAAAGCCCCGACTCCGAAGGCTATTGCGACGCCGAGCCAGGGGGTCCCCGTGGCAGAGGTAACGACGAATCCTGATAGAGCACCCAGGAGCATCAGGCCCTCCAACCCCAAGTTCATGACGCCGCTTTTCTCGGTCACGATCTCGCCCAGCGTGGCGTAGAGGATGGGAGTTCCGCTTCGCACGGCAGCTGCCAGGATAGGGATAACGATCTCCATGTTATATGTTCTCCTCTACGACAACAAAGCGATACCGACGGAAAAACTCTCCCGCCAGGATAAAAAACAGGATACAGCCCTGAACCACAAGAGTACTGGCGATAGGCAGCCCCATAACGATCTGAAGGGACTCGCCTCCTACGAGTAATCCTCCCATAAGAAAGGAGACCACGGCGATAGCCAGAGGATTGAGTCTGGCCAGCCATGCCACGATGATGGCTGTGTAGCCGAATCCCCCTGAAAATCCGTGCTGGAGCCGTCCCTGGAGGCCAGCGACCTCGCTCATTCCCGCCAATCCTGCGATGGCTCCCGATATGAACATGACCACGACGACGTTCTTCACGTAGTTCATTCCAGCGAACGTAGCGGCCTTGGGATTTTCTCCAATGACCCGAATTTCGTAGCCCCAGCGGGTACGCTTGAAAATCCACCAGGTAACCAGCACGAGCCCCAGTGCCAAGAAAAGCCCTGAATGCACCCGACCCCATCCTAACTCCACAAGTCTGGCCGATTCAGGGAAGGGAGCCGTCATGGGAAAGCCAAGGCTGGACGGATCTCGCCATGGTCCGTAGACGAAGTAGTCCATCAGATGGATGGCGATGTAGTTCATCATCAAGGTCGTGATAATCTCGTTCACGTTCCACCGGGCTCGAAGATAGCCAGCGGTGCCAGCCCATATCCCTCCAACGACGATGGCCAAAGTAGCCATGACGGTCATCATGGCCCAGTGGTTCTCCATGGGAAAATATCGCACCGCCGCCGCTGCTGCGATGGCCCCCATGAATATCTGTCCCTCGGCTCCGATGTTCCAGATGAGCATCTTGAAGGAGAGCATCACTGCCACTGCCGTCATGGCGAGGGGGATAGCCTTCACCATACACTCACTCAGGCCGTAGCTGTTTCCAAAGGCTGAGATGTACATTTCCCGGTAGGCTTCGAGGGGGGAGACTCCCATAGCCATCAGGAACAGACCGCTGGCCCCGAATGCCAGTACGAGCCCTGCCGTGGGGATGATGATGTCCAACCATAAGGGGTGATCAGGGCGTTTTTGTCGTTTGAGTCTCATGAGGCTGATCCTCCCAGGCGGTCCATCTCGGTTCCAGCCATCATCATGCCAATTCTCTCAATCCCGAAGGATGCGGGCTCCTTCACCGTCCCCATGATAGAGCCTCGATACATGATGGCCAGGCGGTCACTTAAGAAAAGAAGCTCATCCAGGTCCTCCGATATGAGGAGGATAGCCGTTCCCTTTTCCCTTTCCTTCAGAATCTGTTCACGGACGAATCGGGTAGCCGCCACGTCGAGTCCCCAGGTGGGATTCATGGCGATGAGGACGTTGGGAACGTCGCTGAGCTCACGACCGAGCATGAGTTTCTGGATGTTGCCTCCCGAGAGGTTACGTACTGGGGTCTCCACCGATGGTGTGTCGACGTTGAAATCGGACACGATGTGCAGGGCGTGACGCAGGACGGCTTTCCAGTCGATGAGTACGCCATAGGCTACAGGCTTCCGCCAATATCGCTTGAGAGTGGCGTTCTCCCGAACGTCCATGTTTGAAATCATCCCCGTACCTTTTCGGTCGGCCGGGATGTACCGGACGCCTGAGTCTATCATCAGCCTGGAGCCTTTGTCCGTGACGTCCTGATCGTTCAAAATCAGGGTCCCTGCTGTGGGCTTCCTGAGGCCGGCCATAACCTGACAGAGCTCGGTCTGGCCGTTGCCGGCTACACCGGCTATTCCGAGTATTTCCCGTTCTCTGATCTCCAGGGAAACCTGATGCAATGCGGTAAGTCCGCGGTCGCTCGTAGCGCTGATGCCATTCACCTGATACACAGACCGGCCCGGGGTCAATGGTTTTTTGTCCATGTCGAGGGTCACCTGCCGGCCGACCATCATCTCGGCGATCCCCTCTTTGGTCACCTCATCGGTTCGGACGGTCTCCACGAGTTTCCCTTTTCGGAGGACCATGACCCGGTCGGAGATCTCCATGACCTCGTCCAGCTTATGGGAGATAAAGATGATCCCTCTGCCCTCAGTGGTCATTCTACGCACTGTGGAGAAGAGGTTTTGGGCCTCCTGGGGAGTGAGGACGGCCGTGGGTTCGTCCAGAATGAGGACGGTAGCCTCCCTGTACAGAGTTTTGAGGATCTCCACTCGTTGCTGTTCCCCAATGGAGAGTTGCCATATGAGGGCCTCTGGATCGATGTCCAGACCATATTGTTCCGATATGGACCTGATCTCGGCAATGACCTTTTTCTTAGGAAGTATCTGAGGGGTTCCGTGGTGTCCCAGGATCATGTTTTCCCACACTGTCTGAGATGGAACAAGCATGAAATGTTGATGAACCATGCCGATGCTGGCGGCGATGGCATCGTGAGGAGAGCTGAACACTCGTTGCTGTCCGTTGATAGTGATCTGGCCACTGTCGGGGCGGTAGAGTCCCGACAGTACGTTCATCAGGGTGGACTTTCCGGCACCGTTCTCCCCCAGAAGCGCCAAAACTTCCCCCCCATGAAGAACCAGATCGACCTGATCGTTAGCTCTGACGTCCTGAAAGATCTTGGTGATCCCCTTCATGGACACCAACTCGGTCGAGACCGGTTCGGTCATGGATAGCACATCCCCTTCATGATCTCTCGATCATAAATTATGAGGGCACCTAAGGTACCCTCATAATCATATACCGAAGTCCGTCTTTTTCAAAATGAACGTCAGGGACTATTTGGGAATGGTTGCCTCAACTCCCTGGACGAACCAATCCATGCCGAGCATCTCAGTATCGGTGAGCTTGACGCCATCGGGGACCTTGATCTTGCCGTTCTGATCCCAGATGGGGCCCCAGAAAACATCCCATGTACCCGAGATAATAGCTTTCTTTCGAGACTCCACCGTCTCTTGAAGGCCTTTAGGAACGGCTTTGCCAAAGGGGGCCAGGGCGACGAGCCCTTCCTTGAGGCCCCACCAGATCTGCCGGGGCTCCCAGACGCCCTCGGAAACCTGCTTCACCGTGTAGTCATAGACCGTGCCCCAGTGCCAGATGGGAGCCGTCAGGTGCATTGTTGGAGCGAAGGTGGACATGTCGTCGTTGTACCCGATGACGTAGACCCCAGCTTCCTCGCAGGCCTGAGGAGCCGCACCGCTGTCGGCATGCATGCCGATGACGTCAGCTCCCGAGTCGATAAGGGCTTTGGCGGCTTCCTTTTCCTTACCGGGATCGAACCAGGAAAAGAGCCAGATAACCTTGACTTTAACCTTGGGGTTGACGCTCCTGGCTCCCAGGGTGAAAGCGTTGATCCCCCGGATGACCTCGGGAATCGGCTGAGCTGCCACATACCCCAGAACGTTGCTTTTCGTCATGGAGCCTGCCACGATGCCCGAGAGGAAACGGGGCTGGTACATGCGACCAAAGTAGGTCCCCATGTTAGGCGCTGTCTTATATCCCGAGCAGTGCATAAAGTAGACGTCTGGATGGCGCTTCGCCTCGTCCACCATAAAATCCATGTAGCCGAAGGAGTTGCCGAATATCACGTTGCATCCCTTGCGGATAAGGGTCTCGATGACTCGAGCGGCGTCGGGGCCCTCAGGGACATTCTCGACGATGACACTTTTGGACAGTTCAGGGATTTGCTGGTGCATGTACTGTCGGCCTTGATCGTGCATGTACGTGTAGCCACCGTCGCCAACAGGCCCGATATACACGAACCCCACGTTGATGTCCTGGATTGGAATCATCTTCATAGCGGCCAAGGCCGCCCCTCCCGTGATAACGGAGAAACACAGAGCCAGAATCAGTGCCGATTTCTTCATCGAACATACCTCCTTCAATGGTCGTGAATCACGCTTCACATCACTATAAGTATAGCATGTCCTAACCTGTTCCCGTTCATTTACCAGGATTACGGCTTTTTCTTTTTATGCTCTTTCGGTACAATTATTGGTAACCGTTTAGGGATACATTCGAACTTCCCGATGCATTGGGAAGATGTTTGCGTTTTTTCAGGAGGGGCATTGATGGGGTTGGAGGGCAGATATCGTAGGACGTATACCATATCATGGGAGCAGATGCAGAGGGACTCTAAGGCTCTGGCGATTCAGCTTCTGGATCGAAAGTGGGAGAGAATTATCGGTATCGCCAGAGGAGGGTTGATCCCTGCGGCCATTATCGCTCGAGAGTTGGACGTGCGTTTGGTGGATACGGTGTGTATCTCGAGCTATACCATGAAACGCCAAGGGGAGCTTCAGGTTATCAAGCAGATTGAGACGTCCAGTCGGGGAGATGGGTGGCTGATCGTCGACGACCTTGTGGATACTGGCAAGACGGCCAAGGTCGTTCGGGAGATGTTCCCCGAAGCTTGGTTTACCACGGTATACGCTAAGCCCGAGGGACGTCCCTATGTGGACACATACATCACGGAGGTGAGCCAGGACACGTGGATCCTGTTCCCATGGGATGCAGAGGCGCAGTACTCCGATCCTGTCAGCATGAAACATCATTTAGATCCTGAAAAGGCAAAAGGAGATCACAACCTCTCTGCCTTTCGGGGCGTGGACGAACCGTCATGACGTTGAAGCTATTATTTGACGTTGAGGCGGTTTGCTCTTCTACAGCTAACATGTATTTTTCGTCTTTCTTTGAGACGTTATCGTCTATCAACGTTCATGATGCCCAAACCTTTGGAGACATCGGGACAAAGTCAATCACACCTGTCGTATCCCCGGGAGTCTCCACTGTCCCTATACCTGAAGCAGCATGTGACAGTTCGACTGGTTACAGGGTGACAGAATCACTGAATAACGACATGTCTCCTTTGTGAGGCTTTTGACACAAAAAAGATGTCATATTAGTCATACTAAATTATTGGTGCTATACTAAAATATATTGCTTGTTGTATGTCGTATCAACTGTATATTTTGGGGTAGAACTCGAAAGGAGAGATCCATATGTGTGAGAACAGATGCGCACGAAGATGGGCGGCAGCGGGAACGCTGGTCGTCCTTATAACGCTTCTGACGAACTGCGCCTGGGCGGCGACGGTCCTGCGTGTCGACGCTACAAGCGTTGGCGGTGACGGTTCTAGCTGGGCTGCAGCTCTGGACGAACCTCAGTTTCGTGATGCTCTGAGAGCCGTCACCCCTGCGAGCGGCGAGGTGGAGTTCTGGGTGAAGGCGGGCGTCTACCGTCCCGGGACCATCAGAACCGACTCCTTCGTGTTGTCGAACGACGTGGCGCTCTACGGGGGGTTCGCGGGAGGCGAGACAACCCTGGGAGAGCGGGACGTATCAACGAACGTTACGGTCCTCACGGGAGACATCGACAATAACGATGCCAATAAGGTGAACGGAGCAACTGTGTCGGCGGATAATATCGTGGGAACGAACAGCTTCCGCGTGGTGAGATCCATCGGTTGTGACAACACGGCGATCCTGGACGGGTTTACTATCTGTGCAGGCTCTGCTGACATTAATGGCGCTGGGATGCACAACTTTGTCAGTAACCCTCTCGTGAGGAATTGTACCTTCTCGGGGAATAAGGCATATGAGGCAGGTGGGATGTGCAATAACGCAAGTAGTCCCACAGTGACGAACTGTACCTTCTCGGGGAACAAAGCGACGACCAACGGTGGTGGTATGAACAACTACGACAGCAGTAACCCCACAGTGACGAACTGCACCTTCTCATGGAACAAAGCGACGACCAACGGTGGCGGTATGAACAACTACGACAACAGTAACCCCACAGTGACGAACTGCACCTTCTCGTGGAACACGGCAGAACAGATTGGCGGCGGGATGCTCAACAGCGATGACAGCAGTCCCACGGTAAAGAACTGCACTTTCTCAGGTAACGAGGCAGTTCTTCTTGCTGGCGGCGGTATGGTCAACGCTGCAAGGAGCGACGCCGTAGTGATGAACTGCACCTTCTCAGGTAACGAGGCAGGTATCTATGGCGGCGGGATGATTAACGCCACGAGCAGCGACGTTGTGGTGATGAACTGCACTTTCTTGGAGAACGAGGCAGGTGAGTATGGTGGCGGTATGGCTAACTACGACAGCAGTAACCTCACCGTGACGAACTGTACCTTCTCGGGGAACAGGGCCGTAAGTTATTCTGGCGGTGGCATGGTCAACGCTGTAGTGAGCGACGCCGTAGTGATGAACTGTACCTTCTCAGGGAACGAGGCAGATACGAATGGCGGTGGAATGTACAACACCCAAAGTAACGTCATCGTGACGAACTGCACCTTCTCGGAGAACATAGCAAAGTATGGCGGCGGGATAAGCAACGTTGCTGGCAGCAACCCCACCGTGACGAACTGCACCTTTTCGGGTAACCTGGTACATGACACTGG
>PDTB01000005.1 GCA_002748665.1 Dethiosulfovibrio peptidovorans
GGAGCGACTCGCGCGGTTGGAATGGCCGAGAAGGTGTTCCATCAAGCGGAGAGTCTGGAGACGTTGTCTCAGGAGATTCGATCCGAGATGGGACGGTTTGTCGTGAAGTCTACAGCTTTGGTCAAAAAAGACTGATTTTCTGTTATTGAGAGGTACTCTCATCAGGGTGCCTCTTTATCAGTAGAGGTGGAGTATGCGTTGCAACGACGGTTTATCGTGGATGTCCTCCAGTAAGATGATGTCAAGTTCTCGACCTTGTCTCCTGTTCGATGCCGGCAAGGGAAATACGGTAACTTGGTCACTCGTCGCTCTACCCAATGTCTGCGTAACCGGCCCCCTGGATCTGAAAGCACCTGGGGGGGCGGTCGTCCTCGTTCTTATGTTCAAACATATTGATAACGATTGTGGATCACGATACAGTCGGGTAGCGTGATATGCCTCACTAAAGGGCGAAGGGAGAGATGAGAGTCATGAGCGACAACAGCATCTACAGGGAAGCCTTGGATGCCCATGCAGGAGCCAAGGGTAAGCTGACGATAGAGAGCCGGATCCCAGTGCGAAATATGCACGACCTGGCGGTGGTCTATACCCCTGGTGTAGCTGAGCCATGTCGGAGAATTCACGAGGTGCCGGAGGATGTCTATACGTATACCTCCAAGGGAAACATGGTGGCTGTCGTCACGGATGGCAGTGCCGTTTTGGGGTTAGGAGATATCGGTCCGGCGGCCGGGCTCCCGGTCATGGAGGGCAAGGCCGTGCTGTTCAAGCGATTTGCTGGAGTTGACGCCTTTCCCATTTGTGTGGGGAGCAAGGATGTAGATGTCATCGTCGAGACCACGACAATGATCGCCAGCGGATTTGGTGGAGTGAATCTGGAGGACATAGCTGCCCCCCGATGTTTCGAAATTGAGCGGAAGCTCAAAGAGCGTCTCGATATTCCAGTGTTCCACGACGATCAGCATGGAACGGCCGTCATCGTTTTGGCGGGGCTTCTGAACGCCCTTGAGGTCGTGGGCAAGGCCATAGAGGGCGTCAAGATCGTCGTGAACGGTGCTGGAGCCGCCGGTATCGCCATCTGCAAACTTCTTCAGTCCGTGGGGGTTGGACGAATCGTCCTGTGTGATCGCTCTGGGGCTATCTACAGCGGCCGGGAAACTAACATGAACTGGATCAAGGAGGAGATGGCCCGAGTGACCAACAAGGATAGGGAGTCAGGAGCCCTGACCAAGGTCGTGGCCGGAGCCGATGTCTTTCTGGGAGTTTCGGGGCCGGGGCTGGTAACGCCGGACATGGTCCGATCCATGGCTTCCGATCCAATCATCTTCGCCATGGCCAACCCCACACCCGAGATCTATCCTGACGATGCTCGTGCCGCAGGGGCTGCTGTCGTGGCCACGGGGCGAAGCGACTTTCCCAACCAGATCAACAACTGTCTCGGATTCCCAGGGATCTTCAGAGGTGCTCTTGACGTTCGAGCCCGGGACATAGATGAGTCAATGAAACTGGCTGCGGCCTATGCCCTGGCAGGTCTTGTTTCCCGTACGGAACTGTCCCCGGAGAGGATTATCTCTGAGGCTTTAGACGAGAGGGTCGTTCCGGCAATAGCCGAGGCAGTGGCCCAGGCTGCCCGTAAAGCGGGTTTGGCTCGGGACTAGCTTTATTGTATTATGTGGAAGGGGAGAAAGCTACGACAAACCAGTCCGATACAAAGTTCACCATCAATGTGGCCGTTCTCTCGGCTGTGAAACGTATGGAACTCACGCCCTTTGCTGGCCAGATCTCGTCCGGCCTTGGCGGGATTCTCATACTCATTCTGGTGAGTCTGCTGCTTCCCATTTGGGGTGGGTAAAAGATATTCGAGAGAAAGGCACCGGTGGCCATGGGGTTCCCGGTGCCTTTTTTAGTACGTATTGAAATAAGGGGGCTAGAAGAGCTGTGCTCGAATCCCTCAAATGCTATAGAAAACAGCCTCATAGCCCGAGTTGGCGCCATCATCGGAAGCCGTAGCGGCGTGGCATCTGGAGCATCTCTGATGGCAGTGCTCCACCTGGTTCGAACTTGGATGCCTATGGTTGTGGAGCAAATTACCACAATCAATACCCCCATAAGACCAGTTGGTACAACTTAAGACATCTTCCTTGGAAATGCATCCTGTGCCATAGCCTAGTTCGTGAAAGCTCTCTCCCAAAGAGAGCCTCTCCGGGTTGAGTTTCCCTGGAGGTCATCCAAGAGCTCATGAGGTATGAAGAGTCGTGATATTCTTGCTTTTTGGGGAGGGAACGGATCGCGAGAACTACTTTATATATTCTCTTGTGATCTGTGTCCTACGGTTTGTCGATGTCGTCAGGTGTCAGGGTCACGAGCTCAAGGTTTTGGGTTCGACGGTAGTGATTGGAGACCATGTAAATGACGTATCCGACGGCGAAGAAAATGACCAAGGATAAATAGCCGCCGGCGTCGAGCTCCATACATGAACCCGCAATGATCCAGATCGATATAATCAAACCGATGACGAACAGAATGGTGCCACCTGGTGCACGGAAGGGACGAGGCCACTCGGGATGGATCCTGCGAAGGCGCATAACGTCCATGCATGCGATGAAATAAACGATCCCGGCAGCGATACAGGAGATGGCGTAGATGTACTGGACCCAGTTCTCACCGGTAAAGAGACAGAAAAACACGGAAAACAGGTAGACTATCACGTTTGAGAAGAACGGCTGACCGTGGCGATTGACTTTCATAAAGCTCTTGGGGAGCTGGTTCAATTGAGCAGCTCCGTAAAGCACTCTAGCGCTGGAGGTCCAAAACCCCATAAGAGTTGTAAAGGCATGCATGAGTCCCGAGACGATGGCCAGAATTCCTATAATTTTCGGGAGTCCGTAAAGGTCGACCAACTCGGGTTCTGGCATGTTCATTTCGGCTATCTGATGCCATGGTGCCATGCCTCCGATAGCCAACGTTATGAAACAGTAGAGAATTGCCGGTATGAACAAGGCTGCAAGGATGATTTTCCATATTTTGCTGGGAGGGAAGTTCGTCTCCTCTATGAGAGTGGGTGTCATCTCGAATCCTATGAATTTAAGGGAGAAAATGGCCATGGCGATGAAAATTCCCGCCCCGCCCTTTGGAAAGAACCCCTTTTCCAGAGTTATGTTCTCCATGCTCCAGTGCCCGCTTAATAAAAAACTCATCCCCACCAGGATGGAAATGACGACCATCGAGAAAAAAAAGAAATTGGAGAGATTCCCCGTGAGGCTGATATTGTAGTTGGAGAGGAAAAACCAGATTGTTACCGAGGCAATAGCGACGAACATCATAGCTTGCCCTGAGAGGGGGTAGAAGTGATTGATAGCCGTGGCAAAAATAAAGGCCATCATCGGCGGTTCAACCACCTGGATCAGAAACATCATCCATTGAGTCGCAAACCCCATAGTGTTGCCGTAAGCGTTGGTCGTCCATACGTCCACCCCTGCTGCGAACGGAAGCATAGCTGCCAGCTCACCGAAAGCCAGACCTACGGGAATGAGGAGCACTGCCAGAACTGGGAACAAAAAGCCAGCTCCGGCTCCAGTGGTGCTGAACCAATAGGGAGCTTCCGCCAGCCACCCTCCGATGACTGCGCCAGATGATATGGCGATCATCTGCATGAAGCTGAGGTTCCTGTTGAGCTTATTGCCGCCCATTGAAAACACCTCCTTATAAGTTTTTCAACACTTCGTCGGTATTTATGACGTGACAGTAGATGTTGTTGAGGACTTTGAGCTCGTGTTCCTGGATCTCCTGGGTGGCAGCAGCGCATGCATCCTCAATGAGCCAGACGGAAAAGCTTTCGTCGGCCAGGCTGCGCACAGTTCCTGAGACGCACTGATCGGTGAAGACCCCCGTAACGACCACACTTTGAATGCCACAATTATGGAGCATGAGACGAAGAGACGTACCACTCACCGCGCTGTCGGTAGTTTTCATCACCACGATCTCGTCCTTGATTGGGGACAAGGAGGGGGTGATTTCGGCTTCCGGAGAGCCCATGGGAAGTAGAAGTTCGTTGAAGCCAGTGGCTTTCTGGTCTATAGAGCGATCTCGCCCGTCCGCTAGTTGGCTGGTGATTCTGGCATGACAGACCAACATACCCTTCTCCCTAAAGGCAGCCAGCAAATGTTGGTTATTTGGCAGGACCACGGAATCGATCCGATTATAAAATGGTTCCCATTTGGCGTAGTAGGCCCGCTTTCGTTCACTCATTCCCTTGGTCTTGGGGCGGTTCAAGAAATAATTCTGCATGTCGACGATAAGAAGAGCGGTTCGATCCCTTTCGAAAGAGATCTCCCCATAGTCATCGTCCAGCTCATAGTAGAACGAACAATAGCGGTCGTTGATTTTCATGGTGTTTCTCCCTCCTTCGTGTTTAGGTTTGCCAACAAGGCCTTCTTCTTAATTCTATTCGTCACAAAAATCGATGATCAATAGTTCAAAACGACTTTTTTGTCCACCTTTTCTCTCATAAAAGACGGTTTTGCACAGAGAGTTGTCGATTTTATACGCTAATCAGCTTGGGACAAGCGCGTACAATTTTCACAGAGAAAGGAGGTACACTTTCATTGAAAGGAATTCTGATCGCCGAGGACGAGACTATCGAGCGGAAGTTCCTCGTTCGGATGGTGGAGGAGAGCGGTCTCTACCGGGTCGTGGGAGCAGCAGAGGATGGGCAGATGGCCGTTGAATTGGCAATGCTTCATCGTCCCGAGCTTGTTCTCATGGACATACGTATGCCTGTATTGGACGGCCTGGAGGCGACCCGTAGAATCAAAAGATATCTTCCTGAGACCATCGTGATTCTGAATTCTGCCTACGCCGAGTTTCAATTTGCTCAAAAAGCTATAGAATTCGGTGTGGATGCGTACCTGGTCAAGCCGTCGTCCAAGGAGGAGATTCTGGAGGTTCTCGCATCTCATCTGGGGGCCAATTTTGAGGACGGGGTCGATGAAGCACGGGACAGGCCGCTCTTTTCCCTTTTTCCTCAGAAGGCGATTGAGGCCTTCGGAGCGGCTCTCGCTTTTGGTGATCGTTATTCTCTGATGAGCTCTATGGAGTCGTTGCGAGAGTACCTTGGTTTTGAGCAGTCATTGGACATATTGAAGATCCAGGTCATCAACGTTATTTTTAACCTAGAAAAAACGTGTTACGATAAGGGAGTCTCGACGGATGTTATCGAATATCTTCAGGGGAGACAGACGATCCTGGATATGTCATATTCCTGGTCCTGCAGGGAGATTCAGACAAAGGCTCTTGCTTTTCTGGAGCGGCTAAGATCGGTCGCGGATGTCCATGTTCGTTCAAGAAGCTCGCCAGTCGAGGTGGTCCATCGTTTCATCGACGAAGATTTTCGAGAATACATTCGGGTTGAAACCCTAGTAAAGAAGGTTTTTCTAAGCCCGGACTACCTCGGGAGACTATATCGGGAACAGATGGGAGAGTCTATCCTTCAGAGCCTCAGACACCGGAGGCTTGAGGAGACCTGTCGTCTTTTGCTCCAAACGGAGCTTCGGATCTATCAGATTGCCGAAAAAGCTGGTTTTAGAAGCATGTCGAGCTTCCATAAGGCCTTTCAGGATGCTTTTGGCATGCCCCCTCAGGCGTGGCGAAAAAAGGAGCGAGGAGATGCTTGATCTGAACGATCTGGTAACCAAAGACCTCCAGCAAAAACTCCAGGAGTCCTTCGCATATGCTACGGGTTTTGGGGTGGTGTTTGTCGACAAGCACGGTCGTCATATAGGAGAAGGAAGTAATTTTACCCGTTTTTGTTCAGCTGTTAACAAGACGCCGCTGGGACGAGAGTGTTGCCGATGTTCCAACGAACAGGCCATATCCATCGGGTTAAGGGAGGATCGGCCCTCCATCTACGTCTGTCATGCTGGTCTGGTCAATATTGAGATTCCCCTGATACTCGACGGAGAATACATCGGAGCCATGACGGCGGGACAAGTCCTCTGCGACGATATGACTCATTTCCCCAGGGATCCATTCTCAAGACGGATGAACTGGTTGGAGAATAGGAGATACGCCGAATACTATGGTGAAATAGCGACGCTCAGCAGAAAACAGATAGAGGAGACGGCCCGTTCTCTTCAGACTTTGACAGACTACATACTACAGGTCCACGCTCATGCTCGCCTGCAGAACGAGATGAACGAGATGGTCAAAGCACTTCTCCGTGCTCAGGAGCAGCAGATGGAGCTTAATCGACAACTGGCGAACGCCAAATTCGATGCCCTTCAAAAACAAGTTATGCCTCATTTTATCTTCAACGTCCTCAACTCTATCTCCAGGCTTCTTGATATGGGAGAGATGAAGAAGGCCTCTCATATGCTGTCGTCTTTCTCGGGTATGCTTCGCTATAACCTGACCATGTCCGAGGCCCATGTCTCTCTGAGGCAGGAGATGGAACATGTTCGTAGATACATGGACATACAAAAAGCTCGCTTTGACGACAAGATACAGTACGTTGTGTCCTGTGATCGAGAGACGGAAGATCTGATCGTGCCCTTTTGCACCGTCCAGCCTATCGTGGAGAATGCCGTCGAACACGGTCTTCTTAAGGAAGGAGATGGGGGAACGCTCGTCGTCGAGAGTTTTCGAGAAGATGGCGCCGTCGAGATCTGTGTGAGCGACAATGGCGTAGGCATGGGAGAGGGGGAGCTCCAAAGACTGAGAGAGAGGGTATTTGGGAAGAATCCTCAGGGCAATCAGAAACTGGGTGTTCGAAACTGCTATCAGCGGTTGATGCTCCTGTATGGTCACCGCTGTCGGTTCGATCTGGAGAGTGAACGAGGGAGAGGCACTAAGGTGACGATAACCGTGTTTGACGAGAGAAGACCGGGATGAACCTGCTCCCGTGAGTGATGCCCTCTCCGTGACTCCGTATCCGTCTTGGAGAGGAGAATAGGAACTGGCTTCTGCCTCTATAGCGGATACAGGGGCGTCGTTGTGTGGCGGGCAATATAAGACACCTCTGTCGTTAAAAATCCGTTTAAGAGAAGGCAAGGGATGAAAATTGCGCCATTAAGGACAGAAAAACACCGGAAGACTTGCCTGAGTAAAAGAAAACTCAAAAAGAGACCAAGACCAGGTAGACGAAGAAAAACGGCAAAAATTCTTCGAAAATAAGAAACACGTAGAGATCGAAATTAAGCATAAAATTATCCGAGACGATAGGGTACCCGATGCCTTAGCCCAGGACAGCAACATATTTAAGGGCCTCATAGATCCGAGTAACACCAACAAAACATCTCTACCGAATCAGCCTATAAAAGCGATGAGAACAACGCCTGGCTTGAGGAAGGGGGGCTACAGACCGAGGATACAACATACAGGACACAGAGGGTAACTGGCGATAGAGGCTTTGTACCCAACGTATTTCGTCTCGTCGGTGGAAACGAAACCATCGAGAATGTCGATAGCTTCGAAAGAGCAGATCTGAATACAAGAGCCGAAAATTATGCAGCCGAAGGGACACGCGTTCAGAGGGCCTCTGGGTAGGATTGCGCCTCGGAGACGGGTAAGGTGCACGTTTCTTCACTAATTCGAAAAGGATCAAATGAAACACAGCGCAGCCAGATTTAGCTTCATTTGTTTCACTCGCCGGTGAACTTACCGGTATGTTCTTCTGAAGAGCATGCGTCGTGTTATGCATTTTATGGCGGATCTGAATCTACTGTCTGTGTGTGGTGTGGTGACCTAACAGTATCAGAAAACGCTCAGATTCGTCGTTTTGTTTTCCTAGGGATCTGATCCTCTATCGACCCAACTTCAGGAATGAGGGTCTTTGCCTCCTCTGTGTAACAAATGTATTGAAACCTACACATTACAATGACAGGCATCCAAGTAACCATGGCTGTTTTGGTGGCTTATGGGATTGTGATCAAGGGGGGGGGCTAGTTTTGCTGTGGCGGTTATGCTTATTACCGCGGTTATAACGAGATTTGCTGGGAAGATGTCTCTTAATGAAATTTTTGATTCTATTTGTCATGGGGCAAGCCGTTTGATGTGGCTCTTTTTCCTCTTCGTTCTGTTCAACCCCTTTATTCAGTTCGTTAGCGAAACTGGAGCTTTTACGGCACTTGCAAATATGCTGCAACCCCTTATTGAAAAGAGCGGTCAAGTGGGATTTCTGGGGCTCTCTATGCTGGTAGGGGTCTTTGGTATTCCTGGAGCTGCAGTAGCTCAGCTTCAGGTGATTCATGAAATGTTTCTCCCCCTGGTGAAACAGTTGGATATTCCCATGACACTTTGGGCTTTGGTGTTGTTAGTAGGTTCTCAGATGACTTTTTTGCCTTTCCTGGAGGAGATATGATAGGAGAGATGAGGCTTGCCCGTTCTGAGGATTTGAAATCCATGGTTATTAATGGACTTATCCTGACCTTTGCGGTAGCCGGATATGTCATGATCAGGGCCTTTCTGGCTTTTCGTTAGGGATGAGAAACATGTTTAATATTATATCTGATAGAATTAATAGCCTGAGTGGTACAGTAGGTCTAGTTATTGAGGATCTGCAGGGAAAAAACCGGAAGGAATGGAATGCGACAGAGCTTTTTCCTGCTGCCAGCGTGATCAAGCTTCCAATACTTTGGGAGCTATTCAGCAGGGTGGAGAAAAAAGACTTCTCCCTACAGGATGAAGTGGAACTTCTGGAAGAAGATAAAGTAGAGGGTTTTGGGATTCTTAAAGAAATGCATGCCGGGCTTCGGCTTTCGTTGAAAGACATTGCTACACTTATGATTGTGTTGAGTGATAATGTGGCTACTAATATGCTCATTGATCTTCTTGGTATGGACAATATCAACGATACTATTGAGAGCCTTGGTCTAAAACAAACCTCGCTGCAGCGGAAAATGATGGATAGCGAAGCAAAAGACCGAGGAGCGGATAATTTCACTTCCCCTGAAGATGTGGCTCTTCTTTTGAGGCATTATCTAGAAAATGCGGAGCTTTCCTCTTTTTCAAGGGATGTTATGCTGGACATCCTATTGCGACAGCAGTGTAATAATAAACTGCCTTTTCGGATGCCTCCAGGGGCTCCTTTTGCCCATAAAACAGGGGATCTTCCCGGTACGGAACATGATGTCGGTATTCTGTTGTTCCCTGAGAAAACTCTGCTTGTGGTGGTAATGACAAAAGATCTTAGAGATAATCAAAAAGGGATCATTTTTCATAATGAAATAGGTGAATTGCTCTATACAACATTTGCCATGACACATATCAAGGAGTGATTCTACTGTGCATAACAGCAAAATTGTGGATGTTAGAACCAGGGTTTTTGAACTTCCTCTGAAAAAAACCTGGGAAATTGCGCTTTATGCGGCAAATACTCGTGCTCATGCAGTGGTGCGTTTGGAAACCGAGGATGGCATCGTAGGTTATGGGGAGGCCTCTCCTTCTCCTGCTTTCATGGGGGAGACAGGATACACCATAGAAACTGTTATTAATCGCTATATTAAAGAAGTCGTTGTGGGGGAGAATCTTTTTGATATCGCCAAAATACATCAAAAGATGGATGCTTCCATTGATGGCAATACCGCAGCTAAGGCGGCAGTGGACATTGCGGTATACGATGCTATGGGAAAAAGTCTCGGGCTTCCTGTCTATACGTTGTTAGGAGGTAAGGTGCGATCGAAGATGCCCCTCTCTTGGGTTGTCGGGCTTCAGGACTTCCAGCATTCTTTGGAAGAGGCCCGTCAGCGAGTGCAAGAGGGCTATGGGGTTATCAAAATTAAAGTAGGAAAGGATCTTGAAAAGGATGTGAATTTGATTCATGCTCTCCGAGAGGAGCTTGGAAGTGATGTTCGTCTCCGACTGGATGCAAATCAGGGTTTTACACCGAGAGAAGCCGTTACGCTTTTGGAGCGAGTTCGGGATTGTTTAGTGGAGTCCATCGAACAACCTGTTCGAAAATGGGATCTTCAGGGTCTTCGCTTCGTTCGGGATAATGCTCGAGGTGTTCCCGTAATGGCCGATGAAAGTGCCTCAAACATACACGATCTTTGCAATGTGGTGCGTCATGAAGCGGCCGATATTTTCAACGTCAAGGTTGGTAAGGTAGGAGGGCTCTATCGAGCATGTCAAATGGCAGGAATTATTGAAGCAGCAGGATTGAAAGGAACTGCGGGAAGTAATTTAGAGGTCTCTATCGGTGAAGCCGCTAGTGTCCATTTCGTTGCGAGCCAGCCTGTCCTTTCGTATCCGAACGACATGTTATTGGGGTCGGAACTGCATAGAACCAATTTAGTGGCGGAGCCTCTGCTTATCGAGAAGGGGCAGGTAGTCTGTCCAGAGAAACCAGGCCTTGGGATCGATGTTGATTCTGGTTTATTTAAAAAATAGCTGAGAAGTCCATTTCTTTAATTTATCAAAGAAAAAAGCCTTCAGGGCTCCTTTAAAAAAGGAAAAAACACAGCTCGTTGAAAAGTAGGACAGTCCCCTTGCTTTTATTCTAAAAGGAATCTTATTAGGACAGGTGCCTGCTCTCGAGTCAAAAGGTTGTGTTTTTAGAGGGGCTCTTTAGTAATGTTCTCTTTTGTATAGGCTAGACAGTGTCGTCACGATATATTTGCCCACAGGGCCAAACAATGAATCTGCACCGCTAGGGCACCCGTATCGTACGCTCTGTCGGCCAGCAGGTACTCGGCGTCTCTTCCTTCAATCAGGGTATGAGCCTGGCTGCAATCCGCTCGGGTACCTTCTGTAACAGGGATTCGGATCGGCATGCCACGCGCATCCACGGCCAGACGTATCCTTGTGTTAAGCCCCCTTCCCACGAACCCCTTCCGCCGGGAAGATGAGGTTCCAGCAGTTTCCATATCCGAAATGTCGTGTCTTCTATGCAAAGCGTCTATGGTACATTCCTCCCGAATCTCTATTTTCTGAGAAAGTTTACCACAATACAGATATCATGACGACACTGTCTAGAACAGTTCTGGCAGAAGCCCTAAAATCCTGTAGAAAACGTCCTCATAGCACATGTTATACTTATGATGAGGAGTTCGTTCTGTGCAAGAGTATCCATAATTTTTTGAGAGGTGTTGTCTATTATGGCCAAGTTCATACCAGAACCCTATCGTATCAAGATGGTGGAGCCCATTAAGGTGACGACTCGGGAACACAGAGAGGCTGCCATCCGGGAGGCATCCTATAACCTGTTCCGGCTGAAGGGTGAGGACGTCTACGTGGACGCTCTTACCGACTCGGGTACCAACGCTATGAGCGACGCTCAGTGGGCGGCTCTTATGAGGGGCGACGAGGCGTACGCTGGGGGCTCTAGCTACTTCAAGCTGGTTGAGGCCGCTCAGGATATTTTCGGGTATCGGTACATCCAGCCGGTCCACCAGGGGAGAGCAGCAGAGAAGGTGCTGTTTCCGGCATTCCTGGAGTCGGGCAAATACGCTATTGCTAACCTGTTCTTCGATACGACCCGAGCCCATGTAGAGTTGGCCGGGGCCCGGTGTCTGGAATGTTGTAACCCCGAGGCCGCTGACACCCAACTTCGAGCTCCCTTCAAGGGGAACATGGATGTGTCAAGGATGGAGGCCGTTATTCGGGATAAGGGGCCTGAAAACATTGGGATGGTGGTTATGACCATCACCAACAACTCAGCGGGAGGCCAGCCCGTTTCTCTGGAGAACATGCGTCAGGTGGCGGAGATTTGCAAACGGTACGGTATTCACCTGAACATCGACGCTGCCCGGTATGCCGAGAACGCGATGTTCGTCAAGCTTCGGGAGGATGCGTGTCGAGATATGTCGATCCAGGAGATTACTCGGGCCTTTTTTGACCTGGCCGATACTTTTACCATGTCGGCCAAGAAGGACACCATCGTCAATATGGGGGGGCTCATCGGCGTCAGGGACGATCAGGCACCTTATATCCTTAAGATCAAGGCCAACTGCATTTCCGGCGAGGGCTTCTACACCTACGGTGGTCTGAACGGCCGTGACCTTGAATCCATGGCTGTCGGTCTCTACGAGGGGTTGGACGAGAACTGGCTTCGCTATCGTATCGGTACCATGGAGTATATGGGCGAGATTCTTGACGAGCTGGGTATCCCTTATCAGGCACCCGCCGGGGGGCACGGCATTTTTCTGGATGCAGCCAAGTTCTATCCTCAGATTTCCTACGATCAGTTCCCCGGCCAGGTCTTGGCGGTGGAGCTCTATAAGGAATGCGGACTCAGGTCATGCGATATCGGTTCGTACATGATGGGCAACGATCCCGACACGGGGAAGCAGATCAAGTCCATCAACGAGTTTACCCGGCTGGCTATTCCCCGCAGGGTGTACACCCAGTCCCATTACGATATGGTCCTGGAGGCTATAGACCGAATCTGGAAACGTCGGGAGTCGGTAAAGCACGGTTATCGGATCACCTGGGAGCCTCCGATACTTCGTCATTTCCAGGCATCCCTGGCCCCGGTGGAGGGCTGATCGGCTCTCAGGCTGCTTTTCACTTTTCAGAGGAACGAAGAGGGGAGAAGACGAGAAAGGAGGGTGATCCTCTATGAGCGTTGAGAAAAGAGCTCGGGATACTTTCGCCACTCGTTGGGGTTTCACACTGGCCTGTATCGGTTCGGCGGTGGGTATGGGCAACATCTGGATGTTCCCCCAGCGGGTCTCCAAGTACGGTGGTGGGACCTTTCTGATTCCTTATTTCCTGTTCATGATCCTCATCGCGGCCTCAGGTGTGGTTGGCGAGATGGCTTTGGGACGGGGCACCAGATCAGGGTCCATGGGAGCTTTCCGATGTGCAGTGGAGTCTCGGGGTGGACGTGGTGCTCTGGGCGAGCTTCTGGGTGCTGTTCCCGTTCTTGGTTCTTTGGCCCTGGCCATTGGGTATTCGGTGGTCGTGGGCTGGATCCTGAAATACACTGATGGGATGGACGCCGTGTCCATCTACGTCTGTCTCCTAGGTGCCGCTATGGCTGGGATCATGTTTTTCTGGGGCTTCGGTGGTGCGTACGTGGCTGGAAAACTTCAAAAGGGTAGGAAGGCGCCGCTCCCCCGGTGGGGCATTCCGCTTGGGACCTACGTCTATTGTGTTCTGACTGTCGTGGTGTTGATCCTGGGCGTCGTTATTCCAGGAGGCATCGGCTGATCTCTGAAATCGTGTGTCGAAAGTCGTTGGGAGCTTATCCTGGCGACGTTTGGTGGTGATATACTGAATCCCGATGGCCTGAGGTCGTCGGGAATTTTTATATTCAGGAGGGCCTATGACTACAAAGAGTCACCAATCTGTGATATCGCGGCTGATGATGGCCTGCTTTTTGATGTTTGTGACTGCCAGGACAGCCTTGGCTGGACCTGTGGAGTTTTGGGCTCCCAGGCAGGTCCTGCTGGGTGAGCCCTTTTTGGTACAGGTGAAGGTATGGGGGGAGGCTGATCGGTGTACTCTGTCATGGAGGGGGCGGAACGTGCCCGTGGAGCTTCGGGATGCCGGGGATGGCCTCCTGGAGGGAGTCGCGCTGCTGGGAACCGATGCTGCCAGAAAACCGGCTGTCGGGGAACTCCTCAAGGTATGGGTGGCTTCTCAGGAGGTGCGGTTCGTTTCCCGGTGGACCATAGACGTCCTCCCCAAGGTTTATCCTTCTGAGCATCTGACCGTGACCTCGTCCATGGTTCATCCTCCCACCTCAGTGCATGAACGAATCGCCAAAGAACGGATCAGGCTCCGAGCTGCGTTGAACACAGTGACTGACAGGCGTTTATGGTCTTTACCCTTTCTTCGCCCCGTGTTGGGGACAATCTCAAGTCCTTACGGTTTCCGTCGGATCTACAACGGCATTCCCAGGCGTCGCCATAGTGGTACGGATTTTCGAGCTCCTGTGGGTACACCGGTCCGGTGTGCTGCTTCTGGACGGGTGATCCTGACGGGGAATTTCTACTATGTCGGGCGGGCGGTCTACGTGGATCATGGGCAATCGGTGATATCCATGTATTTTCACCTGTCGGAGATTGCTGTGAGGGAGGGGCAAATGGTCAATGCGGGGGATATTTTGGGAGTCTCTGGAAAATCCGGGAGGGTGACTGGACCACATCTCCATTTTGGTGTGGCCCTGGGAGGTCGATTAGTAGATCCCATGCCTTTGCTTATGGGGGACGAGGGGACCATGTTGGCAGAGACGACCATAGGACGCTCCAAATCTAAGCCTTAATTTTCGGGAGGGGGAAACGGACATCTCTGTGTTCTCGATTGCTCTACTGGGGGATTTTCTATGAGATGCTCCCGTTCATCAGGGTAAGTCATTTCAATTATGATGTAAATGTTAGCGATGCAGGATGTCCAAAAGGCGCAGAAGAAGGCCTTTTTGGAGGTCGATAGCGTCCTGAGGACACATCTCCTGGCAACAATAGCAACGTATACATGATTGGTAGTCGAAGACCAATTGCGCCCCCCGAATGGTTATAGCGTCAGCCGGACAGATGCGGACGCACTTGCCGCACAGAACGCAACGTTGTTGGTTCTGAACCGGTCGGGATGCCAGAATATCACGACCAAAGTTATCCAGCAATGAGGGGAGGAGGCGGAGGGAATCCTCGGGTGGCAGTATGACCGATTTGAACTGGAGAGGAAGCCGAGGATCGGATATCCGTCGAATGTTTTTCGGAAGGACTCCTGCCTTTTTTGCCGAACGATACAGAGGAAAGGACGGCAAGGGTACTCCCATCATGGGGGCAAGGGTCAGGTCCAGGGCTAAGGAATCGTCCGAAGCTGCGATCAGGTCGAAGCGTCGGGCCATGCCGTTGGATGGTCCTCGCCCCTCCATGCCCAGGACGCCATCCAATATGGTGAGGGCAGGAGGGCAGGCTGCCCATATTTCCACAAGAAGGCGAGCAAATTGATCCCGATCCAATCCCACCTTGTAGTGCCATTCAGCCTTTCTCTGAGCGACGACCGTCCCGAATAGGTTTTTGACGCCGAGGGTCAGGGTCATCTGGCAGTGGGTCTTCATCTTGGGCAGGTTGACGATTCTATCGGCCTCCAGGACCTGACGGGAGAGTTCGATCCGTCGAAAGGGGGTGCCTGGTCGGGGTGGTACGGGGCAGGAGTCAGTTAAAGGGATCACGGGAATGCCCAGCTCTTGACCAACCCTTGCCATGCCGGTTTTCGCTGCCACCGCTCGAAATCGATCGATTCCCGGGCTGTCGGCCACGACGGGCCGTCCTCTGCAGTCTAAAATCAACTCGGCTACGGCTTGTACCACCGATGGATGGGTGGTCACGGCTTCGTCAGGGGCATGGGCTCCCAGAAGGTTGGGCTTGATAAGCACGGAATCTCCCGGTTTGACGAAATGCGCCATTCCTCCCAGCTTGTCCACGATTGCGGCGATGGCCTCCTTGGCTGAGCGGTAGGATCGGCATTTTTTCAGGACAACCGTCGCCATAAAGATCTCTCCCTTCTGGTACAATGTGTTCCACGACAGCGTTCAACGAGGAGGAACGGTCATGAACCAAGACCAAAGAATTTTTCTGGCCCTTGGGGCTAACTTGGGTGATCGCCAGGGGAATATCCTTCAGGCCCTTCAGTATCTTCAGGCCAAGGTGGAGGTTGTGGCGGTATCGCCCCTGTATGAGACCGATCCAGTGGGGTATGCGGATCAGCCCCGCTTTCTTAACGGAGTGTGTGAGATCCGATCAGACCTCTCGCCGGGGGAAATTCTGACCTTGGCCAAGTGGGTAGAACAGTGTATGGGGCGGATGCCGTCCTTCTGCAATGCCCCTCGTCCCATAGATGTGGATTTGATCCTCTACGGCGATCAGGTGGTGCGCGACGATGACCTGGAGGTCCCCCATCCCAGGATGCACGAGCGGGGGTTTGTCTTGGCGCCTCTGGCGAAACTGGCTCCTGACGTGGTCCATCCCGTTTTAGGGCGGCGTGTGGCCGATCTTCTGTCGGACGTTGACCTGAGCGGAGTAGAGCTGGTCCGTCGAGGACTTCAGTTTCCCCTGGATCGGGATGTTCAAAAAAGCGCGCCCGATGTGCCCTTGTTCTTGGGCCGGGTTGGAGTTACCGGGTTGGAACGGATCATCCGTCTGGAGCATGGCGGTAAGGTCTCTCTGTTTTACGCCACCATGGATCTGTTTGCTGACCTGGAGGCGCGCCGGGCCGGGGTTCATATGTCTCGGTTCAGCGAGATCCTGGAGGACGTCGCTGACTCGGTGGTTGGTGAGGCCGCACCGGACATTGAGACTCTGGCTTCCCAGCTAGCTTCATTGGTTGCAGACCGTCAGGAGGCTCTGCGAGCGGAGGTTAGGATCAAAGCCCGATTCCCCCTGAAAAAACACACTCCTATTTCGGGTCGGGAATCTCAGGAGATCTACCGGTTCATAGGTATCGCTGCCTGTTTCGGGAGTACCTGCCGCACCGTCTCCGGAGTGGAGGTGGATGGCTTGACCGTCTGTCCCTGTGCTCAGGAGATGATCCGTTCTCATTCCAAGGAGCTTCTCATGTCCCAAGGCTACGATCAAGACGAGGCCGAGCGGATCGTTGCTATCCTGCCCCTGGCCTCCCATAATCAGCGGGGACGAGCCACTCTCATGATCGGTGGTGGAACCGTTTGGGCCGAAAGCCTGGTCCACCTGGCTGAGGCATCTATGAGCTCGGAGATATACGAGCTCCTCAAGAGGCCGGACGAGTTTTTCGTGGTCAACAAGGCTCACGCCAATCCGAGGTTCGTGGAGGACGTTGTTCGAGAGATTCTTCGGAACGTGATGGAGATCTCGCCTGAGCTCCCCGACGATGCCTTTGTCCTGGCTCGTCAGGAAAATTTTGAGAGCATCCATCGTCACAACGCTTTCGCTGAGCGGACGGCGCTTTTGGGCGACCTTCGTCGGGAAATGGCCGGTGGGGCTCCCGGTGAGCCTGTGTCCCTGGAAAGTTGGTTGTTCCGGTCCTGAGCCTATCGCCAGACGTTCGGTTGACGGAGGGCCGATACTGTGTCCAGCGTTCGACGGTTGGCTTTGACGTCGTGGACCCGAACGATATCGATCCCCTGCCAGGCACACAGAGCTGTGGTGGCAAGCGTCGCCTCCAGGCGTTCCTCCGGCGTGGGTTGGTCCAGCACGGTGCCGAAAGTCGATTTTCGAGAGTGCCCGATCAGGATAGGAAGCCCAAGAGTACGAAAGAACTCGCCGTGCCCCAGAAGGATCAGATTATGCTCTACGGTCTTTCCGAAGCCGATACCTGGATCCAGCACGATCTGGTCGCGGGGAATACCGGCTGCTACGGCCAAGTCGAGCCGTTCCTCAAAGAAGCGGCAGATATCACCGGGCAGGCATGCGTAGTGTGGAGAGGTCTGCATGGTTCGGGGCACTCCCTTGATGTGCATGAGGATCAGGGGGATGCCCAAGTCCGCTACAGTGCGGGGCAGGTCTGAGTCGAACCCGAGCCCCGATATGTCGTTGACTATATCCGCTCCTGCCTGGACGCAGGCTTGGGCCACCGATGCCTTGGTGGTGTCGACCGAGATAGGAATATCGGGAAAACGTTCCCGAATTGCCGTTATTGCCGGCACGAGACGCTCGCACTCTGTCTCGGCTGTGGCAGGGCTGGAGCCTGGCCTGGTGGACTCAGCTCCCAGGTCCAGAATGTCCGCCCCATCGTCCACCATGGTCTGAACTCGATCCAGACACTCTTGTACCGAAGCCGCCCTGCTGCCGGGGAAGAACGAGTCGTCCGTGAGGTTGACGATAGCCATAAGCAGCGTGGACTGTCCCAGTTCTAATTGGCGGTTTCGGGGCAGGTGTAAGGTGTGCCGTCGTTTTTTAGAGCGACGGAGGCTCCTCTCAATATCCTCCCGTACGTCATCGAGACCCCAATAAGGCATGACGGCAAGCTTTTCTGCCAGAGATCCCAATTGCTTTCGAGAACCGAATATCAGACAGTCGCACCGGTCCACGCCTCGATCGATGGCGTGACGGTGGACTGTTGCATCTCCCCCCCTGGACAGCATCTCCTGTTTAAGTACGTTGGCACCCCGGGTGTCCACATTGGCGATACGGAGTGCGGTGAGTTGTCGACGGTCGTCGATGTAAGGCAGAGCTCCGGGGTCGCAGCCTATCTCATTCAGGGTTTCCCTGAGCTCTTCCGTCGAACGAAAGCGATGAAACCAGGCGGTCACTTTGTCACGTCCTCTCTGTAGATGATCACCGAGCTTGTAGCAGTCTCCCAAAGGCGGATTGAGTACAGTTCGCAGTTCGGGCGTCGGACCTGGGTATCCAGGATTCTCCAAACCCAGAGGGCGATATTCTCGGCAGTGGGTTGGTCCAGAATATCGTTCAGGTAAGAGTGATCCAAGTGACTCAGGACCTGGTCAGTCACCAGGCGTTTGAGCTCGGTGAAGTCGAAGACGATGTCCTCGTGATCCGGCGTCCCTTGCAACGTGACTGCCAGGCGATACGTGTGGCCGTGGAGGGCTTCACACTTGCCCCTATAGCGTTCCAGACGATGGGCGGCATCGAAAGTGAACTCTTTTCGCAGAAACATGGGATCTCTCCTCTCAGGACTGACTAGCCTGCGCCTCTCTTCGATCTGTGTATTGTAACAAAAAAGACCGGGCCCGACGGCAAAGCCGACGAGTCCGGAGAAGCAGTTCTTTATTTCGGATGGTTATATAGCCTGTCGGTACAGGTCCCGGATCTCCGAGAGGACGCCTTTTCGTGGGTTGGTGGCACCGATAGCCTCTCTGGACGCTGCCAGAGCCAAGGTGTCCACATCCTCGTCTCTGACACCCAGATTCCGAAGCCCCGGAGGAATGTCAATTTCCCGGGCCAGGTCCCTCATGGCTTCTACCGTCTTCTCCGCTTTTTCCTCGGTGCGGCTTCCCGATGTGTCGATATTGTATCGGCGATACGTCGCTTCGTCGATAGCCGATCCCAGCACGGCAAGCTTGGGGGCTACCGCCGAGAGGTTAAACTGCTCTACCACGGGCAGCAATATAGCGTTTACCAGACCATGGGCCGATCCGTACATGGCACTCACCGGGTGGGAGAGGGCATGGACGTACCCCAGTCCAGCGTTGTTGAAGGCCACTCCGGCCATGAAAGCGGCGTGACACATGGCTTCTCGAGCCTGCATGTTCGAGCCATGTCGAACTGCCGTGGGCAACCAACGAAAGATGGTGTGGATGGCCTGAAGGGCCAGCCCATCGGAGAAAGAAGAAGCTTCTGTGGAGACGTAGGCCTCGACAGCGTGGGACAAAGCGTCCATCCCTGTGGTCGCCGTGAGCCTCGGTGGCATGGAGAGCATGAGCTCCGGGTCGTTGATGGAGATGTCGGGCATAAGGATCCAGTCCTGGATCGTGATCTTGCGGTGGTCGGCTTCCTTGGTGATTACCGCAAAACTGGTGGCCTCGCTCCCGGTGCCTGCTGTGGTGTTGATGGCCACGAAGGGCGGTCGTTTCCGGGCGCCGAACCATTTGATTCCCTCGATTTGCCCGACCGAGACGGCGGTCACCTTGGCGCAGTCTATGGCGCTTCCTCCGCCGATGGCGACGATGCAGTCACATTCCCGGCGGCAGTACAGCTCTGCGGCGTCGATCACCATGGTTTCGGTGGGATTGGGGCCTGCACCGGCAAAGAGCACGCCGTCAAGAGCGTGGTTCTTCAGAATGTTCAGGACCATTGCGCCCTGAAGTTCTCCGTAGTCGCTCAGGGATGCCACGATAAGGGCCTTGGTACCGCCCAGCCGGCCGATCCACGGCCCGACTTCCCGAAGGCTTCCCCGTTCCATGAGGTTCACCGACGGCATAAGATAGGAACCGAGCATGGTCATCACGTCCTTACAGTTGGAGTCAACTCCGTTGATCCAAAAGCACAAAGCCCCATGCATGTATGGTACCACATGGAGCTTCGTCGATCGACCACGTCGTTCCTCAAAGAGGCATATGTCGTCGAATCCGTTCCATGGTGGTCCCGATATGCCCCTTGTCCCGATGTAGTCGGTCGTTGTCCACCTCGGGAGCTTCTTGGGTCAAAAAACTAAGCTGGGGGATGTCTCCCAGTCTTCGGTCCATTTCACGAGCTTCGTCGTCGGTCAGAGCTGCTACGATACCGCCCATATGAAGGGCAAATCGCCCTTGGCTTCCCGGTTCTTTCAGTCTCGGAAAGAGCACGTTGTTTTTCAGGATAACGGTTTGTTCGCCCCAGTGCCAGATGGCGTCCACCAACGGTCCTGTTCCCTGGATCGTCACGGGCAGAAGCATGTGACTCACCAGGTAAGGCGCGGCAGGACAGACCGCCAGAGGGTCGTAGAATGAGACCGATCGTTCGAAATGGTAATGGGAGGCGAAGTACCTCAGGACATCTCGATGTTTCATTCTGGCGTTCTCAGGATCCTCCGGTCCGTCCATGAAGAAGTTTCGAAAGAGGTGTACCGGCGTGGGCTTCGGATTTTGAGCTGCGACGGATAGGATTTCGTCAAGTTCGAAAGATTCTTTGGGGTTCTCTAAAAAGAAGCGCATCAAAGCCCTTTCGGTATCCTCAGTCACGGGGCAGGGGCATGTAAGCATGCAATACAGAAGAGTCTGAAGTGCTTGTCGGTCGATAGTCGTAGCCATTGGGTGCCGTCCTTTCATCTTATTGATAGACCGGGATCACCGTTTTGAGGTCCAGGTCTTTTTGAGCGATGTGTACCTTTCGTATGTCGGTTTCGTAGAGTTGCCGAAGGGCTTGATTGTTCAGTACAGTCTCCGAATCACCGAAAGCGAAGTGTCTCTCGTCGAACATAAGCAGGCATCGATTGGCCACGTGAAGGGCGTGATGAGGCCCATGCGTGGTAAAGACCACGGTCAGGCCGTGATTTCGAACTTCCCGGATCACATCCAGGACAATTTTCTGATTTTTGAAATCCAGCGCCGAGGTCGGCTCGTCCAGGAGAAGACACGAACACCCCGACGCCAGGGCCCGGGCGATGAGGACCAGTTGCCGTTCGCCGCCGCTGAGTTTGGCGAAAGATCGATCCTGAAAATCCAGAAGGCCAAGGGTTCCCAGAGCTGTCTTGGCGGCCTCTCGATCCTGTCTGTTTGGTGATGCGAAAAAACCCATGTGACGGATTCGTCCCATGATCACCATCTCCAAGACCGAGTAGGAGAAAAAAGCTCCCCCGCCATTTTGGGGAACGTACCCCATATCGCCTTGAACTTGAATGGAGCCCTCTCTTAAGGGCAGGACTCCTAAAATAGCTCTAAGGAGCGATGTCTTGCCCCGGCCGTTGGGACCCAGGATCGCCAGGATGTCTCCGGGATGAACCTGGAAGGAGCATCCTCGGAATATCCATGGGCCGTTGCCGTAACGAAAACCAGCCGCGTCTACTCTGATCACCGGCCTCCCCCCTCTCGTACCCGTCCCCTGATGAGGAGGACGGCAAAGAAAGGAGCTCCGATCAGGGCCGTGATGACCCCCAGTGGAATTTCCATAGTTGTGGCGCATCGGGCCAGGTCGTCCATACCCACGAGGTAGGCTCCTCCGATCAGGGCCGAAGCCGGAAGAAGACGTCTGTGGTTCGCCCCTACTATGGCTCGGGCGACGTGAGGAATGACGAGTCCCACCCAGCCTACGATTCCTGCCAGTGCCACAGTTGCCGACGAGATTAGGGTGACGCAAGCCACGACGAACCATCGAGTTCGTCGGGGATTCATTCCCAAGCTCTCGGCCTCTTCCTCGCCTAAAGACAGGATGTTGATCCGAAAACGAACGGCATACAAGCCCGTTCCCGCGACGATCAGAGCTGGAATGGAGGTAGCGAGGCTTTTGTAGGTTACTGTAGCAAAGCTCCCCATGAGCCACATAACGATAGCCGGAAGCTTGTCGTAGGGGTCGGCCACGAACTTGAGCAGAGATGTCAGAGACGTAAAGAAAGCTCCTACTACGACTCCCGCCAGGATCAGAGGAAGCAGGGAGCCTCGCCCCATTCGGCCGCAGATGGACCAAACCAAGACTATCGCCACAATGCCGAAAGCGAAGGCTGAAGAGATGATGGAGAGCCCCCCCCAGGATGCCATGATAGCCAGAGCACCGCCGAAACCGGCACCGGTTGAGACCCCAATGATTTGGGGGCCAACCAGGGGGTTTTTGAACATCCCTTGTAATGCTGCCCCCGCCACAGAGAGCCCCGCCCCGGTGATCAGAGCCGCCACGATGCGAGGAAAGCGAATGAGCATCACGATGGCCTCTTCCTTAGGGGTCCAGAAGGGTTCTACTGGTACGATCAGGGAGGCCAGAATTCCCAATACCCGATCGGGTGGGACAAAGTATCGTCCCACCCCGATGGAGACCACGAAAGTTCCGATAGTCAGAGCTGTCAGCACGAGCCAGATCAGGATTGATGCTGACGATTTACCGTCCGTCATGAACCGGTAGAGCTGCTTTTGTTAAAGATAGCGTATCCGGCACTATCCCCGTTGATGTCCATGCGGAGGACCATATCAAGGTCATCGTCGCTGGGAATATGGTTGTATAAAAATTTGTGTTTCTCGGCAATTTCGCCCCGGAGATTCCAGTGAAAACGATCGGGATGGAAAACCATGGACAGCCATTTCCAGGCCAGGGGAGATTCCTGGTTCGGTGGATCCCATCGGTAGCCACCGAGCGGCATCTTGTAAACCCGACGGTTTTTCACGGCTGAGACTGAGGCCAGCTTGGGATTGGTGTACACGTCGTTGGGGACCACCCCTTTTTCAAAGCCGTTGATGAGGATGATCTCTGGGTCCCACAAAAGGATCTGCTCCTCGTTGACCTCGGCGAATTGAGCTGCATCGTGGGCTACGTTCTGCCCTCCCGCTAAGGATATGGAGAAGTCGTTGTAGGTATTGGCTCCAGCCACTTTCAACCCCGAGCCGTACCGGAGAAAATAAAGCACACGGGGTCGCTCCGTCTCGGGGATCTTTGCTGTGGCTTTGGTCAGGGCCTTTCGAGTGTCGTGATGCCACGCAAGAATGGCCTCTGATTTGTCTTTCTTGTCGAGGATCGTCCCGAACATGGATAGCCAGCCCTCAAGATATTCCTGAGTTCCATATTTGAACAGAGCGACCGTAAGCCCGGCGTTTCTGATGGGCTCAACGATTCTCTCGCCCTGAGTCCCCCACTGAAAGACGATGTCTGGATCGATGGCCAACAACGTCTCAGCGTTAGGCATGAAGCCCTCCCCTACCACGTCGTGACGAATCTTCAGAGCCTCGGGGAAATACGTACCCAGGAGGAAACCGTCCATAGCCGACTTGGACAATCGGTGCATTCCAGCCAGTCGGTGGGTACCGTCAATGGCGATGAACATACTGGCCGATGGAATGGGGATGGTAACGGCTTTGTTTACGGGCTTGGACAGTGTGACCGTGTTACCCGCTTGATCGGTGAAGCTCGTATCGGCTGCGATTGCCCCTGTTGTAAGGAGCAGGAGACATACGCTGAGCACTACAGCACTGATTCGGTGATTCATCGCAAAAAACCCTCCTTGTGTGTTAGTCCTCTCTAATTTTAGGCTTTTTAGGGAAAACTGTCAAATGATAACGATTTGAGAGTGTCAAGAGATAGCGAAGCGCTCTCTTTTTGATTTCGAAAGCGGAACAGAAAAACCGTCGTCCCTATCTTGTATATTTTGTTTTCCTGACATTGGCAAGATGAGGTTCCCCTGGTCCCGTGAGACGCGGAGGCAAAAATATTGAAAAGCTCTCCTCTCCATGATACAATCTCTGTCGTTATCTGAATAAATGGGCCTGTAGCTCAGAGGATAGAGCGACGGCCTCCTAAGCCGTAGGTCGAGGGTTCGAATCCCCCCAGGTCCGCCAATTCAGAATTTAATCTCTCTTCTGAGGTTGAGAGAAAGTAACAAAACTCCGTTCCTGACGGAGTTTTGTGTTATGTATTCCTCTATCCTCTAAATGAGGGGAAAGGTCAGGCTTTCTGGCGGATTCGCACACGGGCGAGACAGGACTCTGGCGGAACGACCTGAATCTGTGAGACTCGGATGTAGGTTTCTAGGGGTCTCTTTTAGCAGGGTCCTCCTGAGCCCTGGAACGAATCAACTTCCTGAGAAAATCCGTAGCTGCAGTGGCGGCTCTCCTGTAGTTGCTGCTCTCATCTCGCCCAATACCCCCTGTCGATAGCCGTCGCTTTTTTCATAATCCTGTATGCTCAAGAAATCAGATTTGAGGGCCATACACCGTTTTCTTGGAGGCATTGGGTGACCTTCTCCGGCCAGGCTCGGTTGCTCATAGGCGATGCTGGGCTGGGGTGAAGGATTCGCACCACCTTCGGTCCGGTGGGACCGAAGGCCTTTATAGCTCGTTTTTCAGCGAAGGTCCCTATGGCTACTATCCAAGCAGGGTTTAGTGCCTTCGTGACAGTCCGAAGGTGCGCGTCACAGGCGTCGAAGAGCTCCCGTCGTTTCGATGCTGGGAGCTTATCAGGTGTCAGGTTTCTGGCTCCGGTGACACCGTTTTTTCGGATTGACTCTACGAGAAATAAGAGTGGGCAGTAGTTCACCACAAAATGATCTTTAAAGAATTCCTCCGGTGTGGAAAAGCGTTCTTTGAACAGTCCCCATAGCCTCCGTCCGCTCACCTCTGATCGATGGCAGTCCAACCCCTGAATAGGGTAGCTCGGATGCTCGTCATCGGGGTGCCCTACCGGCTCCTCTATGTCGAGCCAGTCTCGAACGGTCGTAATCTCGCCAAAGGGCACTCCTGTCTGAGCCATGCCCCAGGGACCGGGATTCATGCCTAAAAACAGGACGCGCTTGGGGCCATGACCGTAGCGCTGTACGTAGGCCTCAAAGCCCTTCCACGCATAATCCAGGGGATCGTAGACTCCTATAACCGGATGAGCAAAAGTCATGGCCTCAACGATCTCACGGAGTTTTTGAGCGCTCTCAAGTTGGTGTCGAATAGTACTTTGGGCTTGCATAATCTCAAAAGTCCTCCTCGTTAAAATATTATGTCAGATGTCGCGGCTATCGAGGGTGTCTTGTAGCGCTATGTATAGGCTTCTCTATGGTATTTTTTCAGGACTTTTTCTGCAAGGATCGAATTGCTTGGAAGGCAAACCTTCCAAGCGGAGAATCCCTTTTAAACTTCTCCTGAATCATATCTCATGAACGTGCTTGACGCTCCCTTCCCTTGGGTGGTATGATTTTTTTCGGTTTTTATAGTCTTATAGAAAGGCCGTGAGGAGCCCGTGCAGGCGATATTGAACACTCACAATGCTATGCTCTTCTGGTGGTGGACTTAGGTCCACCGCTCTTTTCGGCTGTCTGGGCCGCGGTGGACGAGGACCCGTCCGCTGCGGCCCTTTTTGTACGAACGCAGGGCCGCTCCCCTTGGGGAGGGCCCTGCGTCGTTTTTTACCGTAGAAAAAGAGAGGAGATGTCATCATGTTGAAGGCTACCGTGACCGGGGGACGAGAGGGATATTTCGGGGCGTATGGCGGGAGGTTCGTCTCACCGATGTTGGAGGGGGCTTTGGACGATCTGTCTCGGGGTTTTTCAGCTGCCGCTGCCGATCAGGAGTTTGAACGAGAGTATGTCCGGCTTCTTCGGGAGTTCGTAGGTCGTCCGTCGGCCCTGACCGAGTGTGTCAACTTGAGTCGAAAGCTAGGAGGTGGGCGGCTGTTTGTCAAGCGGGAGGATCTGAACCATACCGGGGCCCACAAGATCAACAACGCGGTGGGGCAGGCGCTGCTGGCGCAACGAATGGGGAAATCCAGGCTCATCGCCGAGACGGGGGCCGGGATGCATGGGGTTGCTTCGGCTACAGTGGCAGCTCTCATGGGCATGGACTGTGTGGTGTACATGGGAGCTCTGGATGTGGAGCGTCAGGCACCCAACGTGCACCGCATGAAACTTTTGGGTACCTCGGTTGTCCCCGTTACCCGGGGGCAGGGAGTACTCAAAGATGCTGTCGATGTCGCCCTGGATGCTTACGTAGCGGATCCCCAGGCTTTCTACCTTCTGGGTTCTGCAGTGGGGCCGCATCCGTATCCCTCCATGGTACGCTATTTTCAGCAGATCATAGGGACGGAAGCCAGAGAGCAGATGCTGGAGCGTGAGGGCAGGCTTCCCGACGAGATCGTAGCCTGCGTGGGTGGGGGGAGCAACGCCATCGGGCTCTTCTCGGGATTCCTGGACGATGGGTCGGTCAGCATCACCGGTGTGGAGCCTGCCGGGCGAGGTCTTAAGAGCGGTGCGCACGCCGCTACGCTCTCGGTTGGGGTTCCCGGAGTCTTACACGGTTTCAGAAGCTACGTGCTGACGGATTCTGACGGACAGGTCGCCCCCGTATACTCCATCTCTGCTGGGCTGGATTATCCCGGAGTGGGGCCAGAGCACGCTTTTCTCAAGGACAGCGGTCGGGTCTCCTACGTGTCCGTCACCGATAAAGAGGCTTTGGAGGCCTTTCACCTCCTGTGCCGAACCGAAGGCATTATACCTGCCCTGGAGAGTGCTCACGCACTAGCGTACGCCATGAAGCGCTTGCCTGAGATGGATCGGGACGAGATCCTTCTGGCCAATCTCTCAGGACGAGGTGATAAGGATATGGAGCAGATCATGGCTCTCGAGAGCGCTGACATCGATCAGTGAAGTCGTCGATGAGCTGTCGGGAGATACTGGGGCTTTGAGGGATTTGGGGGAGCTCTTCCGGGGCGAACCAACTGGCGTGAGTGATCTCCAGTCCGTCCGCAGTGATCTCCCCTGAGAGCCATCGAGCATGAAAGCCGACCATAAGTGATCGGGGAAAGGGCCAGGATTGACTGCCGAAATATCGAAGGTCGGATATCTCGATGCCGGTTTCCTCTCTGACTTCTCGATGAACAGCGTCCTCCAGGCTCTCACCCAACTCGACGAAACCTGCCAGGATGCTGTATCGTCCCGACGGCCAGGCAGCGTTATGGGCCAGGAGGATCGTTCCCTCTCGTTCAACTGCGACGATGATCGCCGGAGATATGATCGGATATGAACGGTGTCCGCATCTTTCACAGACCATGGCACCGTCGTCACTCAGACGTGTGGCTGTGCCGCATCGGCCACAGTGAATGCTGTTTTTGCTCCAGTCCATCTGGGCGTAGAGTCTGTTGGCGGTGGCAAAAGCTTCTGGGCCTGCTCGATTCCACAGGAGTCGTCGAGGAACAGGCTCCCATCCCGGGAGTTCTGTTTGCGCTGAGACCTCAATCCATTGCCCTACCCCTGGAACGGTACCTTGGGATATGAGTTCGATATTGTCGGGGAGTTCTCCCTGCCCAATAAGAACCGCTTCTCCTTGAAAGACAAACAATTGATCCACGGTTATCACTCCCGAATGTAGTCTATCAAGCTTTGAGAACTCTATGGTACTACTAAAATCTTCTTTTGTGTTATTATTGTTTGGAGGACATCACATTTGGGAGGAGTGGCAATTGTGAGAAGACGATATATCGCAGCCTTGTTAGTTTTGTTTTGTCTTTGGGGAGGAGCAGCGTGGGCTCGGTCGATGACCGATGCTCTTGGGCGGCTTGTGACGGTTCCTGACCGAGTGGATCGTATTATCTGCTCGGGGGCAGGGTGCCTCCGGCTTGCCACGTACCTGAAGGTCTCCCATATGGTGGTGGCCGTGGACAGCATAGAGAAACGAGTGAACAAGATGGACGCCCGGCCCTATGCCCTGGCCCAGCCCAGGTATCGGAATCTGCCTCTCTTCGGAGAATTTCGGGGTAACGATAACCCCGAGCTTATTCTCTCTCTGAACCCGGCACCTCAGGTGATATTCAAAACAGGATGCACTGGCGATGAGGCCGAATCCCTCCAGACAAAGACGGGTATACCGGTGGTCGCTCTGAAGTACGGTAACCTGGTGAGCCGTCGGGAGGATCTCTACCGATCTTTGACCCTCATGGGCGAGGTGACAGATGTTTCCTCCCGGGCCCGGGAGGTGGTGGACTTTTTCAGGGAATCTATTCAGGATCTTCGCAAGAGGAGCGCTGAGGTCGATGAAGCACCGTCGACCTACGTGGGGGGCATCGGTTTTAGGGGGCCCCATGGGCTTTTGTCCACCGAACCGACGTATCCACCTTTCCTCTTTACCGGGGCAGAGAACGTGGCGGCTCAGGGATCTGGAGCTAAAGCCAGGCACGCTATGGTGGATCGGGAGGCTCTTCTTCGATGGGATCCTCAGGTGATCTTCGTGGATCTGTCCACGTTAACGGCCTCCGGCGGAGGAGCCCTGGTTGAGCTTCGAGACGATCCCCTGTGGGCTGAACTGTCGGCGGTGAAAAACCGGAGGCTTTACGGGGTGCTCCCTTATAACTGGTACAGCCAGAATTTTGGTAACATCCTTGCCGATGCCTATTTCGTGGGTTCAGTCCTCTTCCCAGAGCGGTTCGCCGACGTAGATGTATCGGCCAAGGCCGACGATATCTATCGGTTTTTGGTGGGTGAGCCGGTTTTCAAAAGGTTGGAGGAGAGGTTTGACGGCAGGGTTTTTCAGAGACTCGAACTGGGACGCTGAGGAAACCGGGTGCATCTTACCAGAAGCCAGGTTTCCTCAGCCTACCGTCAATATCTCGGGAGGAAACGATTTTTCTTTCTGGCTCTGTGTCTGTGCGCCGGGGGAGCCCTCTGTCTCTCCCTGTCGATAGGTGCCTCGGGACTCCCATTGATCCGGGTCGTTCGAGGACTGGTGGGGTTGGGCGATGTTCGGGATCGGCTTATCCTCTGGAACATCCGCATGCCTCAGGCCATGGCAGCGGTCGTGGCAGGAGCCGCTCTTTCCCTCTCGGGAGTGGCCATGCAGGCTATTCTCCGGAACCCTCTGGGATCCCCCTTCACCCTGGGGTTCTCCCACGCTGGAGCCTTCGGGGCTGCTCTGACGGTGATGGTGCTGGACGGGCTTTCCGAGCGCCTTCCCTACGCCGTGATGTCCGTGGGCCCCGGAATCGTCGCTGTGGGAGCTTTCATCCTGTGTATGCTGGCCACGGGAGTCATCCTGGCTGTTTCGGCCTATCGGGGAGCGTCTCCAGAGACTATGGTCCTCTGCGGGGTTGCCATTGGATCTCTCTGTACGGCCGGGACCATGATTTTGCAGTACTTCGCCGACGATATCCAGCTTGCTGCCATGGTCTTCTGGAGTTTCGGTGACTTGGGACGGGCCGACTGGGCGGACTTGGGGCTTATGGTGGCGGTCCTTCTTCCTGCTGGACTCTACTTCTTCCTGCGTCGATGGGACTTCAACGCCGTGGAGGCGGGAGATGAGCTGGCACGCGGTTTGGGTGTTCACGTATCTCGACTTCGTCTTGTCGGACTGATGGTCTCGGCTTTGATGGTATCGGTGACCGTGGCCTGCCTGGGTGTCATTGGATTCGTGGGGCTTGTCTGTCCTCATGGAGTCCGGCGGATAATCGGAGATGACCATCGGTATCTTCTGCCTACCAGTGCAGTTGCAGGCGCTCTCCTGCTCCTTCTGGCAGACACGGCAGCCCGGCAGATAGTGGCTCCTCACGTGCTGCCAGTTTCGGTCCTTACCTCATTTTTGGGAGCTCCTACGTTTCTGTGGCTCCTTGTGAGGAAACGACGATGACCTTCTCTGTTCGGGGGCTGGGTTTCCGATGGGGGAAGAAATGGGTGTTTCGCGAAGTCTCCTTTTCGGTCGACCCTGGGGAAATCCTGGCGGTTATGGGGCCGAACGGAGTGGGTAAGACCACTTTGCTTCGATGCCTCAACGGCATCCTTGTCCCTCACGAGGGGGCCGTTTGGGTAGATGGAGGGCGTGTGGGGGCCATGTCTCGAGACCAGGTGGCTCGGAGTATGGGCTATGTTCCTCAGTACACAGTCCCCCAAAGGATGACAGTTTTCGACGCGGTTCTTCTGGGGCGTCGCCCTCATATGAGGTTCACCGTCACCGATCGGGACCTGGTTATGGTGGAGAGCGTTCTTGATCTCCTCGATCTCGGAGGGCTCCGTCTTCGGACTCTGGATCGAATGAGCGGCGGCGAGCGTCAGAAAGTCGCTGTGGCACGGGCCTTGGTTCAGGATCCGTCTGTGCTCCTTCTGGATGAGCCCACGGCCAGTCTGGATATGAAAAACAGGGTTGAGCTCATGGAGGTGTTACGGCGGACAGTTCAGGAGCATGGCCTGGCGGCGGTGACCACAATCCACGATGTGAACGGGGCCCTTCGGTATGCTGATCGATGTCTGTTCCTTCGGGACGGGAGTGTGGAAGCATGGTGCCGTCCGGCTGAGGTGACCGAGACGGTGATTCAGCGGGTGTATGGCTTAGCCGTCGAGCTGGTGAACCATCGAGGTATTCCGCTGGTGGTACCGAAAGGAGAGCCATGATGGATTACTACGAACTGGATCCCATAGGAATTATCCGGTCTCCCTACAAAAGGACGGAGGACATCCCCAGACAAGGGCACCATCGTCCCGAAATGGTGGCCACAGCAGTACTGGAACCTAAGTGGGCTCGGGCCATGATGGGTTTGGAGCGTCACGAGAGACTACTCTTTCTCTTTTTATTCCATCGATCCGAGGAAATCCATGTAACGGAGAACCGCCCCTGGTTTGACGGAGAGCGGGGGGTTTTTGCCACCAGGAGCCCCCATCGGCCAAATCATATAGGCGTGACAGAGGTGGAGGTGGTCTCAATTCAAGGTATGGACATTACCTTTCGAGGTCCTGACATGTTGGACGGGACCCCACTGGTCGATATCAAACCACTGGTTCGGAGAGATCGGCCCGTCGAATGCCTTAACTGAAGGTTATCCATCCCTCGGAGTCTTGGGAAAGCTCCTGTTTTTTTCGGAGGCGCATCTGCGGCATAGCTACAGTGGTGATGCCCGAGGGCCCTGGGGCATAGGTCGTCGAAGCATCATCTCCGATGATCGTTCCGCTGGGAATCTCGTTGTGGGAGTCAATTATGGCACGGCGCAGCCGACAGTTCCGTCCGATGACCACTCCTTGACCGATGACGCACTCGTCTACCTGAGCGCCCGGGAGGATGATGCAGTTTCGGGAGAGGACCGACCGATTGACTCTGGCTCCCAGGATTCGGCTTCCCTCAGCGATCAGTGTGTTGGAGATTTCATAGTCGGAGCTCTCCGAAGGATGGGTGAAAGCAGGAGGATCAGCGAAGGATACGGTTCGAATTGGCCAGTTGGGGTTGTAGAGGGTCATCTCCGAATCTACCTCTAAAAGGTCCATGTGGGCTTGCCAGTAGGATTGGATTGTTCCTACGTCACGCCAGTATGGTTTGTCCTCTCGCCAGTGATGGCCAGGCGGGGGGGGAAGGACATTCGTGGAAAAGTCATAGGCGAAAACCCTAGAGCGGTTCACGAGCCTTGGTATGATGTCCCGGCCGAAGTCGTGGCTCGTCTGCTGTATGGAGGCGTCCTCCAGAAGGGCTCCTTCAAGGATTTCCCGTTCGAAGACGTAGTTCCCCATGGACACGTAGCTGAATCCAGGTCGTCCTGGGATCTCCGGCGGTTCTGCTGGT
>PDTB01000006.1 GCA_002748665.1 Dethiosulfovibrio peptidovorans
ACAAAAAAACAAAAGTCTCCCCCAAAGAGAAGCACAAAAATATAAAGGGTCGGACTCTTAATACCTACCCTCCAAGGACGCAAAAGTTATAATACTACAGGGAAGAGGATATTGCAAGTACATAGAGACGGTTTTGCCGAATAATTTTATTTCGAGTCGTCAGAGGCCGTTTCCGGCCCGAGATCATCGTCCACGGCGAGGTCCATAACCTCCTCCTCAACGTCGATGACGGAAGGTCCCTCTCCATTCTCGGACGGTTCGTCATCCGTGGCGGCAATGAAGCCCAACCCCTTAGCCACTTCGTCCAATACGGTTTTCACAATCTCGTTTTCCAACTCGGGATGCTCTTCGAGGTAGGCCGCTACTTTGTCCTTTCCTTGCCCCAGAGTCTCTCCCTTGTACGCAAGCCACGAGCCCTTTCTCTTGATGACGCCGGTGTCCAGTGCCATATCCAGGGTAGACATAAGTCGAGGTATACCTTTACCGTACACCAAGGTCGCATGAGCACTGCGGAAAGGGGGAGCCTGCTTGTTTTTGACGACTTTGATGAAGAGTTCGTGGCCAATAGCCTGGTCGCCCTTGTTGACGGATCGTCCTCGACGAACCTCAACTCTGACCGATGTGTAGAACTTAAGAGCCCGTCCACCAGTAGTCGTCTCCGAGGGACCCCTGCTATAACCGGTGGGGATGGTGGCCCGAAGCTGGTTGATGAAAACGACGATGCTGTTGCTCTTCGCAATGGCCGACGTGAGGCGCCGAAGGCTGTAGGACATAAGTCGAGCCTGAAGCCCCACCTGAGACTCGCCAATTTTACCGTCGATTTCAGCCTGGGGTGTGAGCGCCGCAACGGAATCCACCACGACAATATCCACAGCTCCACTCCGTACCAAAGTCTCCAAGATATACAAGGCCTGTTCTCCGCTATCGGGCTGGGAGATATAGAGATCGGCTACGTTAACCCCTAAAGCCTGAGCCAAGCGGGGATCCAGGGCATGTTCAGCATCGATGAAGGCCGCCACACCACCGGCTTTCTGGGCCTCTGCCACAGCGTGGAGAGCTAAGGTTGTTTTTCCAGAACCCTCCGGGCCAAAGACCTCCACGATACGGCCTCGTGGGAAACCTCCGATCCCCAGAGCCACGTCCAAGGGAAGGATGCCTGTTGGGATGACCTCTACGTTGGTCATAGTGCCATCGCCAAGACGCATGATAGAGCCATCGCCAAATTTCCCTCGAATATCGTCTATGGCTGCTTCCAGGACATCCTCCCGAGTCATGACTTTTTTCTTTACCGCCACATCATCGACCTCCTTCTTTGGTGTACGACGAAAAAACACGGCTCTCGGAGTACACCGGCCCCCGAGACGTGAGTACGCTGTTCATCAATACAACCTGTGCCAACCCTCTTATTGAAGGGGGAGCCCATCGACGTTCAAGCCAGCGGAGAGGTTTCGTTCCATCCTCACATCGGGCCAAGGTCAGATGGGGATGGTATGACCGACCTCGCCCCGAAAGTCCAACCTCATGAGCCACTTGATCGGCAATCTGAGAGATTGCAAGAAGATCGACCCCTTCGGAGTTGGCCTGAATCCAGAGGACCGACGGCTTTCCCCGCCGTCGAAAAGCCCCTATGCCGGAAAGGAAGAAGTTTGAGATAACTATACCGTCCAGACAACAAGCCAAGGTTTCCTCCAACACATGATACCGATTTTCGTCCACATCGCCGAAAAAGGCCAGAGTAACGTGAAGATTTTCAGGACAAACCCATCGCTGCCTCGGGAAGGCTTTTCGTCCCAGGGTCATCAGATCGACCACGGGGTTCAGGAGATCAGAGGGGGGAATAGCTGCCAGAAAACAGCGAGTCACCGCGTTGTTTCCCCAGCAACCCGAATTAAGGTCTCGAGAGCTTGGCATACTGCAGCATATCGAACGTCGCTTCGCTCACCAGAGAATCGACGGACGAAGGAATGGGCTCTACCCTCTCGAAAGGCCACGGCAAACCACACAGTCCCCACGGGTTTTTCACTCGATCCACCATCAGGCCCAGCGATACCCGTCACGGAGAGACAGATATTCCCACCGTACAGCATCAGCCCCCCCTGAGCCATAGCCAAAGCACAGCGAGAGCTGACAGCTCCGTCCTCCTGGATAACGGACCACGGGACCGACAAGAGCCTGACCTTGGCCTCGTTTGCATACGTCCCAGCACTCCCCAAAAAGTAGGAAGAGCTTCCAGATATCTCGGTGATAGCAGCCCCCAAGAGCCCACCGGTACACGACTCAGCCACTGAGAGTAAGAGTCGTCGGTGGTTACAGACGACTTTAAGCCTATCAGCCAAATGTATGATCTCCTCGGGGAACACGACTGTCACCCCAGAAGCCAAGACAGACCATTCTGGAGGTAGAGCCAACGTAAGAGCCACAGAAGAGCGTTGGCGAGAACTCCGGCCACAACGTCGTCGGCTATGATACCCCACCCACCAGGGAGCCGTTCAGCCGTGGAGACAGGAACAGGCTTCAGAATATCGAAGACTCGAAAAAGGAAGAGAGCTGGAAGCGCATACCCCAAGGTCCCCACGGTGACGTGTCCAAGCATGGCGATCCAGATGCCCACAGCCTCGTCGATCACGATCTCAGGAGGGTCCTGAATGCCTCGCTCCAAGGCATAGCAAGAGGAAGCCCAAACACCTAGGGAACTGCCCAGGAGGATACCTATCCCCAAAAGGCCTGTAGATATCACGGGAAGTACAGCAAGGCAGGCAACGAGCGACGCAACGGTTCCCGGCATAGAGCTGAATCCACCAAGCCCTCCCAATGTGGCTACAGCCCAAGCCCAGGTTCGTCGATGGGAGGTCATCATCATGCTTCAATCACCATCTCACCGAAAAGATCGTATTCCGACGCGTCGGAGATGGTCGCAGATATCCGATCTCCAGGGAAAGCGTTCAGCGCGTTGCTGACGGCCACCAGGCCGTCGATCTCTGGAGCATCGCGATAAGATCGTCCCCACCGAACGCCGTCTTCGTCCACCTCGTCAATAAGAACATCCAAGGTAGCCCCCACAAATCGCCGTTGTCGCCTCAGAGAGATTCCCTGTTGCAGCTCCATAAGCTGCGCATATCTGTAATCCTTCACGTCCTGCGGAATCTGATCGGGCATCTTGGCCGCCGGCGTTCCCTCTTCTGCAAAGAACGTAAAAGCCCCAAGACGATCGAACTGAACTTCTTCTACGAAATCCAAGAGGGACTCAAATGCCTCATCGGTCTCACCGGGAAAGCCGACCATGACGGTGGTACGAAAGGCGAAATCTGGGTAAAGTTCCCTTCCCGCTCGAAACAGGGTTCGAATGTGCTCTCCCACCGGGGGACGATGCATCCGCTTCAGAACGTCGTTATCCACGTGTTGCACAGGAATATCGAGCCACGGCACGACAAGTGGACTCTCCAGAACTCTCCTGAGAAAGGCCTGGTCCACCCTGGATGGATGGAGATAAAAGAGTCGACCCCAGACATTCGGGGGCAGCTGTTTTTCCAGATGATCGATAAGATCGGACAGGGACGGACGATCCATCAGATCCGAGCCATACATGGTAAGATCCTGACCAACCAGGCAAATCTCCTTAGCGCCCTGAGCCGCCAAAGAGACGGCTTCGTCGATCAATGAGTCCAAAGGACGACTTCTGAGAGGCCCACGGATGGATGGTATGGAGCAGAAGGAACACCGTGTATCACACCCTTCACCAACCTTGAGATAGCGGCTCCAAGGGGTCTTAGAGAGACGATGACGACCTGATCGGCTCCCCCGAAGAGCCATCCGTTCGGCCAGGCCTGACCAATCCTCGGCGTTAGCCCAATAATCTACCGAAGGGAACTCCCGCTTCAGGTCGTCGCCATATCGATTCACCATACACCCGACCACAGCGATCTCCTGAAGACGTCCTTCTTTTTTGAGTCGTTCCAAATCGAGGACAACGTCGATCCCCTCTTCGACAGCAGGCTGGATAAAACCACAGGTATTGACCACCACCACATCAGCGTCGTCAATGTCGTCAACCACGGCACAACCTCCAGAGGAAAGATACGCTGCCAGGACCTCGCTATCCACCAAGTTTTTCGGACATCCCAGAGTCAGGATGTATGCTCGCTTCATTTCTTCTTCAGCACTTCTGATGAACCGTCAGGCCGATAGACGACCCGGCCAACCTGTCCCGGAATACCAGGCCGTCCAACGTCCACGTTGTTTACCAGGACGGTCACCCCCGTAGGGTTCCCGAAAACCACCTTGACGTCCTCGGAGACGAGAAGCTCGGTCTCGTTACCTTTTCGAAGGGTTCCCACGTACAGCACCTTCGCCCCTCGAGTCGCTTTGATCCAGCAATCGGCCTTGGATGCCTTGATGATCAATCGAGTGGGATCTTGCTGCTCCTGTTTCTCATCTTTCTTTTCTTCTTCAGCGGCCCGCCGTCGATTCGGCATCTGCTCCCCCGTTTTCTCGATCCACAGATCATCGGCCTCAGCCGACGAGATAGCTCTGCTCGAGCCGTCGGGAGAATAAAGGAAATGAACTGGTCCAACCCCCTCTTCGGAGGGATCGATCCCCTGGCCATTCCACCAAACCTTCAGGAACTCGGGACGTCCGTAGATAACGTGGAGTCGTCCAGAGGCCTCCACCTGAGAGGTTTCCCCTGCCTTAAGTGTTCTGCTGAACACACGCTTTCCTTCCCTGGTTATCCGGATCCACGAGTCCTTGACAGCAGTGACGGTCAGAGTGGGAATATCCGCAGATAAGAGGTTGGACAAGGCGACGACCTCACGAGTCTTGATCTCCTCCGAAACTACCGCATCCTGAGAGACTGCACCCGTCAGAGACTGCGCCGAGATGGTCTTCGGAGTTCCCTTGGATTTAAGGCCCTTTTCTTCCTCGACACGCTGCACCTGCTCCTGCTGAATTCGAAAGACCTCTTCGTACAGATCAACCCGATTGCTCCACAGATACCACCCGACAGCGATGATCACTGCCAGCAGGAGAAGGAACACCCCTTTATGGGAACCTTTTCGGAAACCTCGAGCCGGCGGGGTGAAGTCTCCCAGAGGAAGGACGGACTCCGCAACGGGCTTAGGCTTCGGTGTTCCCTTCAAAAGCCGGTCATATTCGGGCCACAGGTCCATACAGCCAAGCAGGGAGAGATACTTTTTGACAAAACCACGACAGTATACCTCTCCATGGAAACCATCGATCCTTCCCGACTCAATCTGTTCTAGGTACTGTTTTCGTATCTTTGTCTCGTCGGCAACATAGTCCAGAGTGAGCTCATGGGCCTCCCGTGCTTTCCGTATCTCCGATCCGAGGGACTCCAGACTCAAGCTCTTTACTGAGCCAATCTCCTTTGGGACACCATCCATAGGGAGGTCGTCCTGACTCAAATTATCAACATTCTTTTCAGAAGGTTTCTTTTCCATAAGAGAACGCCTCCAAGGCAATCGTTTTCATGGTTTTTACAGTCTCTCCAGGACAAGGAGTTGAGAATACCGAGTTGCCCATGACGACAACATCTACCCCGGATCGAACAACCGAATCAAGGTTGGAGCTCCCTATTCCCCCGTCCATCTGGATCAGAAACGGATGAGATCCTACAGCTCTCATTCGACAGAGAGCCACGACTTTCGAGAGGGTCTCAGGAATAAAAGCCTGTCCTCCAAATCCGGGATTCACCGACATGACAAGGACGAGATCCACCATAGATAACACCGGCTCAATAGCGGAAACCGGCGTCCCAGGGTTGAGGGATACTCCGGGATGGACACCCCGTTCCCGGATTCGCCCCAGCACCCGATGGAGATGAGGTGTCGCCTCACAGTGAACCGTAAGGACATCGGGATCATGATCCAAGAAGATATCGATGAACGATTCGGGGGGCTCAACCATAAGATGTACGTCCAGCACCTCGTCGTGATAACGCTCTCTCAGAGATCGGACCAACGCCGGCCCATAGGAGAGATTCGGTACAAAATGACCATCCATAATGTCCACGTGAAGCCAGTCGTGAAGGCCTTCCAACGAGCCGATAGCTCCTGACATATCCAGAGGATCAGCGGACAGGATCGACGGTGCTATATACACCCCATCAGAAGCTAACGATATCGGTCTTGCCATACAAACTCATCCCCCAGATATATAGTTACGGCAGCCTCTCCGATATATGAGGATTTCTCCAAGATAAACTCACCACCGGAGACTTCCCTGTTGACCAAGACCCGAGACCCCTGGCTGTCGATAATTTCGATTTTAAGAGGTAAAGGTTTGGTAAGAGGCGGAACTTGATAGCGTATCTTGGCCATTTTCTTCGCTGTTGCAGCTTGGGGCTTGGTATCAACGGACACGGGAACAATGGCCTGGGGCTGAGGAACCTGAGGAGAGGACGTCTCTGCCCCAACAGAGACGGAACCCCCCGGCCTTGGCCCTGAAGCGTCTCCAGGAGACAGAACGAGCACTTTAGCACCAGTTGGCGACTGGGGCGGGGACGCTGAAGATCCCGGTAGGATAATCTGCGGCTCAGACACAGAAGCATCTGTCGTTGAGACCTCGGTAGCTGGCACGGATGGCGTCGAGCGGACAGGTTGTTTCATGGTCGAGACTTTGATAGTCACGGTCTTACCAGGTGCCAGGGAGGTTCCCGCTTTGGGTTTAAGAGCAACGGCCATGCCAGGCGGAGACGATTGAGTATACACATACTCCACCGATGCCGACAGACCACTTTCAGCCACAAGTTTTCTCGCCGACCTCTCATCCTTTCCCAGGACATCGGGGACTGGAACGGCCCCTCCTTTGCCCCTCTCCGGCCCCATGCTGACCAGAAGAGCCACCGGTCGGGTCCGGCTGATCATAACGGGTGCCGCAGGATTCTGGGCAATCACAACCCCGGCTGGTTTGTCGCTTTCCACCCGAATCACGTCACCCAGAACAAAGTCCAGTTCCTGAAGCTTCCCTGAGGCGCGTGAAAACTCCATCCCCCGAAGATCGGGAAGTGTCTTCTTATACCCGCCCTTGCTCACCTTCAGAACCAGGATTTTCTCCGTTCGAACCTTGACCCCCGACTGAGGCCACTGAGCAATGACGGTTCCCCGAGGCTCCAGAGACTCCTCTTGGTCAACACGGACCTGCAATCCCATATGCTCCGACATCTCCACAGCGTCCAGGACGGAGGTCCCTACCAGAGGAGGCACCACCACGGACTCTCCTCCAAAAAACACGGCGTACAGGACGGTCCCGGCCGACCCCAGAACCGCCAGAAGCAACAACAAAAGACTCAGGTGCACGACCTTCTTCATGGAAGATTTTGACCTCCTTTATCGGTCACAGTCAGTAAAGCCAGATAAAAGCCATCGGACCAAGGGGTTCCGGGCCAAATATAGTATCCCCAAGGACGACCTCGACGACATTGAGAAACCACACTAAAGGGCGGCTCCAACTCCACGACGGCTCGACGCTCCGCCATAACGGCAGCCACCACCTGCTCATTTTCCTCTCTGAAAAGGCTACATGTAGAATAGAGAACGAGCCCTCCTGGAGATATCAGATCCAACGCACGGCGCAAGAGCTGAAGCTGGGTGGCAGCATACTGCCCCAGGTCTTTTTGGTTCAAACGCCACTTGCCCTCAGGATGGCGGCGCCACGTACCGCTACCGGAACATGGGGCATCCAGCATTATGCGTCGGGGCTCTCGGGACGGAGATAGTTCAACAGCATCTCCCACAACCAATGAAATTCGAGAGGCAAGCCCCAATCGCTTCATTTCACGTTCCGCCGCCTTGATCCTGCCAGAAGAGAGATCCCACCCCTCTACAGAGGCATCTGGAAACAGCTGAGCCAACTGGCCGGTCTTGCCCCCTCGTCCAGCGCACATGTCCAGTATGGGACCACGGGTTTTATTGTCAAGAAAGGCCATCGGAATAAGCATGGACGCCTCACTTTGAGGCGTGATTCGACCATCGTCGAATCCGGGCAGAACCGTGGGAAGAGCTGTCCCTTCGAGCCGAATCGAACACGTCATATCAGGGGAGACCCATGAACGAACAGCATCCTCCGCCAACTCCGCCACGAGAGCATCCCGATCCACACCGGGAGATACCCGAAGAGCCAGAGAGACAGGACTGGCCTGAAGTTCCATGAGTTCTCGCCCTTCATTACGACCAAAACTGTGTTCCCACGACCGCGCCACCCACAAAGGCGTTCCGGTTCGCAGAGCCAAGTCAGAAAAGGCACCGCTGGTCTCAATAGAACGAAGGACATCCGGCCCATCGGCAACTATCCGGCGCAGGACAGCGTTGACAATTCGGGCACCTCGTTCGTCCCGAACCTTGGTCCATTCCACCAGAGCATTGACCAGAACCCGAGGCTCGAACGTCCGCAGCTCCAAGGCACCAGCGGCCCCGAGGACGAGAGCGTCCCGAACCGCAGTGGATACGCCGGAACTGCCGGTCTTGAGGAAACGCCCAACCAGCTCTTTCCACAGAGATTCCCGTCGAAGGACAGCATAGGCCAAGGTCGCAGCCAACGGTCTGTCTTTCTCCGATACCCGAGAGGATACCCGGCGCAACACTTCACTTGCAAAGCGGCCTCGCCGAACCTCCCGCCAGACCTCCAAAGCCGCCTCTATTCCCCGGAGAGGACCAGACCTCCTGTTCCCGAGGCCTCCGGGTTGACCACTATTTCGTCCTTGTGGGTTCACCGTACAACCCCCGCTTCGATAACGTCTTGATCATAGCCGGTATTCACGTATATCCCATCGGTCACGACAGAGATTCCTGCCCATCTCTGAACGGTACGCCGTGTCTCCACACCGGTCACCTGAAGGCCCCCCATCTCCCCCGTGGTCGTCAGGTACCGCTGGACGAAAGGGCTAGCCAACGGCCCCAGGAGCTGGGCAGCAAGAAGAGAGAGCCCCACGGTCCATAGGGACAGGTCTCCCAGGGAAACTACAACAAGTAAAAGCAGCACCGAGACCAGGGTATTCACCAATATCACGGTGACGCCGCAACGAGAGTGGACCGCCAGATCGATTTGACCGGCCTTCAGACGGGCCAGAGCCTCCGTAACTGCTCGATATGCCAATGACGAATCGACAAACCCCCGCAGAAAAAACCCCTGTCGGTCCGCCTCACCAGAGACCCCCAGATATCCCCAGGAGGCCAGCACATTTGCCGTAGCGTGCTCCAACCCCAGGTTACGACGAACAGATTGATCGATGAGAGGGCCAAAAAGTTGGGATGGACGGGCGCAAACGGCAAAGAGGGAATGAGCCGCAAAACCGAAGGGGACCAGAACCAGAAGCACAACTCCGACAACCGCTAACAGGATCATCCCCACCCAGGGGACCAGAAACAACAAAGCCAAAATCAATAGAAGGGGCATCGGTGATCTCCTCTCCGTACCACTACGTGAAAAAGGGCAGCCCCTCCAAGCAGGAGAGCCACCCTATCTTAGTACAGTCTGTGCCTGATGAAAAGCTTTTTTCTTCGTCAAACTACTCGTCGCCGCCAAACATGTTCCTCAACACCAAAAGTCGAATAAGTTGAGCTGCGGCCATCACCGTGGCGGATACGTACGTCCAGGCAGCAGCGTTCAGGACCTTTCTGGCCCCAATCAACTCATCGGCAGCCAAAAGCCCAGTGCCATCAAGGACCTTCAGGGCACGAGAACTGGCATCAAGCTCAACGGGCAAGGTAACCAAGTGAAAGAGCAACACTCCAAGGAACATGACAATCCCGAGGTTCATCAACGTCTGCCCCCTGAAGAGAAGGCCTATGAAAAAGAGAGGAAAGGCAGCCATAGAACCTATATTCACAACCGGAACGATGGCGTTTCGGAAGCGAAGGGGAACATAGCCCTCCTGATGCTGGATTGCATGCCCCACCTCGTGAGCAGCCACACCGATAGCGGCGATGCTGGTGCTCCCATACACCGAGTCGGAAAGACTGAGGCTTCTGTTTCTGGGATCATAGTGATCGGTCAACCGCCCTGCCACCGGTTGGACAGGCACGTCGGACAGACCAAACTGACGAAGCAAAGCCTGGGCAACGTCAGCACCGGTCACACCTTTACGAGCTCGAATCCGGTCATACTGAGCAAAGGTGGACTTAACCCTCGCCTGGGCCCAGAAGGCCAAGAGCAACGCAGGCAGAAGAAACATCATCGTCGGATCGAAAAAGAAAGGGAACATGCCCTCACCTCCCAAAAGCATTAACGTTGAGAATCATACCTCAACGCCAATGAGTCAACACCAGTATTTTTACATATCTGACACGAAAGGTCAAGCTTCGTCAAAAGTCAGTCCCGGCCGTAGAATGAGGCCACGGATGAAACCACCCACTCTTGTTCCTCCATCGTCAGCTCAGGGAAGATCGGCAACGCAATCGTCTCTCGGCTCAGACGCTCAGAGACAGGGAAATCACCTGGGGCATAGCCTAGGAAGAGGAAACATCTCTGGAGGTGAAGCGGCACAGGGTAGTAGACTCGGGCGGTTATACCCTCAGCAGCCAGGTGCTTCACGAGGCCATCCCTATCACCGGAGACCCGGGGCACATATTGATGGTAGATATGATAATTCCCCACATCTTCCAAGGGAGGGGAAACCACATCCAGAAGTCCCTTCTCGGCAAATAGGGTTCGATACCGCTCGGCAACCAGACGACGCTCCTGATTCCATTCGTCCAGGTGGCGTAGCTTGACCCTAAGGACAGTTGCTTGTATTGCATCAAGCCGGCTGTTGAGTCCCACTTCCTCGTGATAGTACGTCGCCCCGGCACCATGAACCCGGAGCCGAGCAATTCGATCAGCGAGGCCGTTATCCCGCGAGACCACCATTCCACCATCACCGTAGGCCCCCAGGTTCTTGGTGGGAAAAAACGAGTAGCATCCCAAAATCCCGAAAGTACCGGCCCGTACCGGAGCTCCGTCCACAGAGCGCCAGGAACCGAAAGCCTGAGCACAATCCTCCACTACAGCGATCCCTCGGGAATCAAGCGGACCAATCAAGGCCTCCAAGCGGGCCATCTGACCAAAGAGGTGCACCGGGATAAAAGCTTTTGTCCGATCAGTGACCCTCTCCATGACAGCCTGGGGCATCACGTTGTAACTTTCGGGATCCACGTCGACGAAGATAGGAGTAGCCCCAAGCCTGGTGATACAGCTCACCGTTGCGAAGAACGAATAAGGGGTGGTAATAACCTCATCTCCCGGCCCAATCCCCAGGGCTTTCAGGGCTAAAAGCAGGGCATCGCTTCCTGATGCGCACCCAATGGCCCGCTCGACTTCCAGGTACCGTGCAACCTCAGCCTCCAGGCCAGAGACCTCGGGCCCCATGATGAAATACTGGCTCTCCAGCACATTCCTCACTGCTTGGTCGATTTCCTCCCGTATTCGCGCATACCCTCGCTTCAGATCCAAGCTCGGCAAAGTTTTTTTATTCATGACATATCAATCCTCCAATAGGGTCGGTGGAATTTTACCTCTATGTATCCCTCTCAACCTTTATATTTTCGCACTCCACAACCAAATTGACAAAGAGAGCGCTACGCACTCTTTTTGTAGCTTTTATAGAAGGTGCCTCTAAAAACTCAGAAACTCGCCTCAGGTCGTTTCGACGGAGCCCATTCGAGGTTCGTATTTTTGACCTGCCGTCGTGAAGCATCGGTGGGACAAATAGGGTATTGTCTTCCATGATTATTGAACATCGTTTTCCTCAGAACACGTCAGACACTCCATAGACCGCCGAAGATGCCCTTCCATGAGAGTCACAGCCCGCTCGGCGTCTCGGTGCCTTAAGGCATCTAAGATGGCTCTATGCTCTATCAGGGTCGGATTCTCCTCCTGCTCGCAAAAGGGATCGTAAAACACAACGTAAGAATTTGTTCGAGCCAGGATGTTACTCACGTACTCTACCAAGACTCGGTTCCCTCCAGCCTCGGCAATTGTTCGGTGAAACCCCTCGTAGGCCTCCAGATACTGTTCCAGGTTCACGTCGTCCACAGCATGCAGCTCGTCTAAAAGCAGATCGTCCAATCGTCGAAGGTAGCGATCTCCCATATGTCCAGCCACCAAGGACACAGAGAGATTTTCCAATTTTTCACGAATGATAAATGTATCGATCATTTCTTTTACCGTGGGCGCTGCCAACCGAGCACCACTGTTGGGGACAACGTAAACTAAGCCCTCGCTGGACAAACGACGAATGGCTTCCCTAACAGGAGTTCGACTGACACCCATCTGAATAGCTATATTCACTTCAGGTAGTCGCTGTCCTGCTTTAAGCTGTTTAGTGATAATCCTGTGCCGAAGCTCTTGGTAGACATAATCCGCCGAGGTTCTATGTAATATTGGATCCCTCACGCGTTCATCCCTCCAATCCTGAGAAACAATTGAAGCACAGTCATTTTACCTTACCACATTAACCCACAAAAAACTGATAAAGCCAGAAAGGTTTCTTTGGATATCATAGCATTGAAACTCACCGAAGCCGATCGAAAAATCCCGAAGATTATAGTGGCCCCAGGAAAATGAATTCCCCAGCACATTACTAGGATAAAGCCAGAAAAAGACCGCTGTATCATAAGGGGACCTCTAAAAACTCAGAAACTCGTCTCAGGTCGTTTCGACGAAGCCCATTTGAGGTTCGTATTTTTGACATGCCATTGTGAAGTATCGACTGGGGCGAGGCGGATGTCGTCCCAAGCCGGGAGGGCACAGGAGGTATCCTTCAAGGCGATGGTACGGAGCAGGCAGGTCAAAATACGTTTGGGCGATACAGGGCTCTGGCGGAATGACCTGAGGCTGGGAGATTTAGATATAAGTTTTTAGATTTGTGCATAAAAAAATCCGTTATTTTTTATACTTTCCTTATATACTTGTTTCTATTGCTATGCTATGATGAGCTGAAATGGGGGATGGATGGATGCTAGATCGGGAAAACTATGATCGTATTGCGGCCTTTCACGGCCACACCTGCCCCGGACTGGCGATCGGGGTCAGAGTATCGGAACTAGCCCTGGAATATCTGGGCTGCGGTGACGGAGACGAGGAGCTGGTCTGCATCACCGAGACTGATATGTGTGCCGTGGACGCCGTGCAATTCATGACCAACTGTACCCTTGGCAAAGGGAATTTAGTCCTGCACCATTACGGAAAGGTTGCCTTCACCTTTTACCGCCGTCGGGACGGTGTCGGCTTTCGGTGCATATTGAAGTCTGGGCTCAAGGGAAACATGGACCGAGATGCCTACGAGTCCTACATTTTGACCGCTCCTCTCGAAAAACTTTTCAATGTAGCTCCCCCAAAGGAGCCTCTGCCTCCGAAAGCATACCGCGAAAAAACGTTGATCTGTCACCGATGCGGTGAGGGGACCATGGAATCCATGACCCGTAACCTGGACGACCAGATCCTCTGCCTCCCCTGTTTTCAGGAAAGCCGTATCCCCCGGTAAGAGATCGTCAAAGTCCCCTGTAAAGGAGCGGTACACTATGGGTTTTTCACTGAAAGACGACCAAGAACTTTATGATCTTATCACCGCTGAGGGACAGCGACAGCGGGATTGTCTCGACATGGTAGCATCTCAGAGTCTGGCTCCTCGCGCCGTTCTCGAAGTCTCAGGAAGTTGTCTCTCCAACCGAACGATCGAGGGATACCCCGGCAAACGATATTACGCCGGGGGAAGGTTCCTCGACGGTGTAGAGCGCTTGGCCATAGAGCGAGCTAGAAAGCTTTTCGGAGCGGAGCACGTCAATGTCCAGCCTCACTGCGGCACAAACACCAACCTGGCGGTCTACCAGGCAGTCCTGACCCCCGGCGATACGATCCTCTCCATGGACATGGCATCGGGAGGACATCTCTCCCATGGGCATAAACTAAACGTCGCGAGCCGTATGTACAATTTCGTCCACTACGGTGTCCGCCGAGATGACGAGATCCTGGACGGAGACCAGCTTCGGGAGCAAGCCCTGCGTCACAGACCTCGACTTATAGTGGCCGGGGGGAGCAGCTACCCCAGAGAGATCGATTGGAAAACCGTGCGATCAGCAGCTGACCAGGTGGGAGCGATGGTCATGGCTGATGTGGCCCACACGGCCGGACTCATTGCCGCCGGTCTCCACGTCAACCCCGTTCCCTTCTGCGACTTCGTCACCTTCTCCCTCTACAAGACCCTTCCGGGGCCCCGAGGAGGGTGTATCCTCTGTCGGGAATCCTACGGCGATGCTGTAGATCGGGCTATTTTTCCAGGACATCAGGGTTCGATGCTTACGTCCCTTATGGGAGCCAAAGCCACCTGCTTTGCCATAGCCGCCAGTGCTGAGTTCAAGGACATCGCCGGTCGGATTATCGAGAACGCCCGTGTCCTGGCTTCTTCTCTGAATCGACGAGGGTACCGACCGGTTACCGGCGGCACCGACAGTCACATCGTACTTCTAGATCTCCGCACTCAAGGCATCACTGGAAAAGAGGCAGAGAGCCTTCTGGAAGCCTCTGGGATCACGGTGAACCGAAACGGCATTCCTTTCGACCCCCTCAAACCCTGGATCGCCAGCGGCATTCGACTCGGAACCACAGTGGCAGCAATGCGAGGTATGGGCCCCACCGAGATGGAGACTGTGGCTGAACTGATCCATCGAAGTCTTTCGGGAGAACCCGTCGGCGCAGAGACCACCGAGCTCTGTCGTCGGTTCCCCGAATCTATACTATAGGAAGGACCATCTGTCGTCATCTCGTAAACGGGATTGTCCCCCCGAATGACGAACAGTTGTACCGTTACCAGTACCTACTTCATTCGACCGAGTCCGTAGTTGCCGAACCATCAGCAGTGGCTTCTCTTCATGCGGTGCTTGTCTGCCCTCCTCTGCTGGGAGAAACGGCTGTGATATGGCTCACCAGCGGAATTTTCCTGCTAAAGGAGCTCTATAATTCCATGCTCAATCAAGGCAAGAAACTCTCTTCGTAAATGGATCAGTGACAAAAAATTTCTCAAAGTCTTGTGATGTCTTTCAAGGTACTGTACTATCGATCGATGACTCATAAAAGGGACGGTGCATCCCGTATCCGAAACGATAAAAAAGGAGGACCTGATATGTCATTTCTGTCAGATATTGAGATCGCCCAGCAAGCAAAGATGAAGCCCATCACCGAGGTCGCAACCCAACTTGGCATCGGCGAGGAGGATCTGGAACACTACGGCAAGTACAAGGCCAAGGTCTCCTACGACCTGTGGGACCGGATAAAAGATAACGACGACGGTAAGCTTATCCTGGTTACGGCAATAACGCCTACGGCCGCCGGAGAAGGAAAAACAACCACGTCTGTCGGTTTAGCCCAGGCTCTGGCTAAGTTAGGTAAAAAGACGACCCTGGCCCTCCGAGAGCCCTCTCTGGGACCAGTCTTCGGCGTCAAAGGCGGGGCCGCGGGCGGCGGCTACAGTCAAGTGGTCCCCATGGAGGACATCAACATTCACTTCACCGGCGACCTCCACGCCATCACCGCCGCCCATAACCTTTTGGCAGCGATGCTGGACAACTCGCTTCAACAGGGTAACGAGCTTGACATCGATCAACGGCGAATTGTCTTCAAGAGAGTCTTGGACATGAACGATCGAGCCCTTCGAAATATCGTTATCGGCCTGGGAGGCAAGCCTAATGGCGTTCCTCGTGAAGATGGCTTCGATATCACCGTCGCATCAGAGGTCATGGCCATCCTCTGTCTGGCCTCGGGGATCTCTGATCTGAAAGCCCGTTTGGCTAAGATCATCGTGGCCTACAATAGGAATGGTGACGCTGTAACCGCCGGTGATCTGGGAGCCCAGGGAGCTATGGCTATGCTTCTGAAGGACGCTTTGAAACCCAACCTGGTCCAAACTCTGGAGCACGTACCGGCTTTCATCCACGGTGGCCCCTTTGCCAATATCGCCCACGGCTGTAACAGCGTCATGGCCACCAAGTATGGCCTCAAGCTGGCCGACTATTTCGTTACCGAGGCGGGCTTCGCCGCCGATCTGGGGGCCGAGAAGTTTCTGGACATCAAATGTCGGCTGGCAGGTCTCAAGCCCAACGCCGTTGTCATCGTCGCCACAGTTCGAGCTTTGAAACTACATGGCGGGCTTTCGAAGGACAAGCTAGGCGAGGTGAACATGGAGGCCCTGGCGGCCGGAATCCCCAACCTGGAAAAACATATCGAGAACATGAAATCCTTTGGCCTGCCCGTGGTCGTCGCCATCAACGCCTTCCCCACGGATACCCCGGAGGAACTCAAGCTTGTCGAGGAGAAGTGCGCCGCCTTAGGAGCTCCCGTGGCCCTCTCGGAGATCTGGGCTAAAGGGGGCGATGGTGGCATTGACCTGGCCAAGAAAGTTATGGCCGCCTGCGACATGCCCAACGATTTTCATTTCCTCTACGATGAAAAACTCAGTCCCAGGGAGAAGATCACCACTATCGCCACCAAGATCTACGGAGCCGACGGAGTAGCCTTCACCGATAAGGCCGAGAAGGACCTGAAAGCAATCCACGACCTTGGGATGGACGACCTGCTCATCTGCATGGCAAAAACTCAGTCGTCTATCTCGGACGACCCCAACAAGAAAGGCCGCCCAACGGATTTCACCATCACCGTTCGAGAGGTGCGGGTCTCTGCCGGAGCGGGTTTTATCGTAGCCATCACAGGCTCCATCATGACCATGCCAGGTCTGCCCAAAAAACCGGCAGCCTTGGCCATCGATGTCGACGAACGAGGACGTATCTCGGGCCTGTTCTAGCACACCTTTATAACGAACACGAAGGAGGTATGGAGACGGACGTTCGTCTTCGTACCTCCTTCGTGTTAACAAACCTCATTTAATACACAATTCAAACCCTTAGTAGATTATTCTTAAGAGCCTCGCGCCTACTGATCTGATGAAGCTCTTCGAAGAGTGCCAAAGCCCGATCTTCATAGAATTGAGGCGATTCGACTATAATAGCCCCCCAGAGCTCTTTGGCCCGAGAGTTTTGAGTCATCCTTCGAGACAGAATCGCTTTAGCCATATACTGTACTGCCATCCACGATTTTTTCTGTATCGGCTCGCAAAGCAGTTCTCCTCGAGAGAGAGCCGTCAGGGCATCGTCCAAACAGCCTCGGGAACTCTCTCTTATGGCCTTCAGACTATACGCCATGGATCCGCTTCGACCTCCTCTGCACCGCTCAAACAAGCTGACAGCTTGATCCGCATGATGAGCCATCAGCTCGTCGTCTCCCATATCGAAGGCAACCGCAGCGGCATTCGAGTGGAAGAGACTCAGGCCCCAAAAGAGCCCTTTAGACTCACATTCACGGACACATGATTCGAAGCATTCCAGAGCCTCCTTCAGGTCACCTCGCCAATGTCTGATCTCACCCCGATAGTTTAAGCTGGCCAACACACCTAGAGTATACGGACGCCCGACCTCAGCCAATTCTTGAAACAGCGTGGAGGAACGAAGAAATATCCGATCTGCCCCAATAAAATCGCCTTGAAGCTGTCTGGCAACACCCAAGAAACGGAGACCGGCCCCCAAGTATGGATCTAGGTGCATCTCTTTGGCCTTTCGGATCATCTCCCAAGCGTGGGGCTCTAACAAGGAAGCATTGTCGGTCTGTAGTCCATGATAGCAGAGGTGAAGAAGGCACCTAAGAGATATGGCGTCAAACCCCTGATCCTCGGTGATTCGAAGAGCCCTGTTGATGACATGACACCCCTCCCGATACTGCCCCCAAGCGATAAGATACCCACCTCTAAGCTCCAAATAGGCCGCTTCCATCCTGAGCAAGGTCGTATCGGCACCTCTCTTGCGATTGAGCCTATGAAGCAACTCCTGAGCCTGATCCAACCGAACCTCCGTGTCCGCTCGATCGCTAAAAGGAGAGGAACATGCAAGGAGCACGTCGTCTCTAAGGAGGGGAAAAAGCTGATGGTTCAACGTGATATGGAGCCCCATCTCTCGGAGATGAAGCTCCAGTTCTTTTTCTTCCAATCCAGCACAACTAAAGTGATGAAACAGCTGAGAGCTCAAGCGAGGATTCCAGTTATGAGGAGTATATCGAGACTCCAAATTCAAGGCAACTTTCTTATGGAGCTCTTTTCTCTTGAACGCCGACATGGTATTGTAGACAAATTCGCGGATTTTTCCGTGGTGGAAACACAGCGTGGGATTGGAACGCCCCAAAGACCCTCGCTCCTCAACCATTCCCTGGTCCATCAAGGCTTCCGCCACTGCAGCAAGCTCTAAAGGCACAATATCTCCGATGACCGTGGCAATATCCTCAAGAGAGCAGCCCCCCTCGAACAGGGACAAGGCCTCCAAAAACGCCCTCTCATTACACGTCAACGTCTGAGTACGCCTAGAGATAATGTCCAGAAGGTCATCGCCACCACCCCACCGGCCTCGGCTCCTTACAGATTTGACAAGCTCGGAGAGAAACAAAGGAATTCCCTGCGTATCCCGATATATAATTTTTCGCTCCAAAGCATCAGCAACATCTTGACCCAGTGCTTGGACGCAGAATCGATAGGATTCATCCTCAGAAAAAGGGCTCAAGGTAAGCTCTTTCACTTGCATTTGACTACGAGAAGCGAGCTCTTTTAGTATAGCTCGTGGACGACGCCCACTGACAAGCCGGCTCGTGGTAAATATTACGCAACGGCCCTTGACGGATTGAACGAGCCCTTCCAAGAGGTGGAGGGAGAGATCATCAAACCACTGGAGGTCCTCCAGGACAAGAACAGCGGTCCGAGGACCTCTAATACCTCTTAAGACCTCACCGATGATCCGACCTAAAGCAACGGGGTTAAAATCGGGAAACAACGATGCAAGTTCGTACGAACCCGTTCCTCGACGGTTCGCTTGAAGTTCGGGAAAAACGGATGCCAGGAGAGATACTTTCAGAGGATCCACAGCAACACTATTCAGGTCGACAAGCCCTCCTACATCCTCGAAAAGATCATGCCAGGGGCTGAACGGCGAGAGAGCACCAGCTTCGTAGGCCTTACACCGGAAGATCATGCTTTGGTCACCATCATGAAGTCGAAGAACGTGACGAACAAGAGCGGTCTTCCCGATCCCTGATTCACCGATAAGACTGATACAGAGACATTCCTCAGGGTTGGTCGCCATGACCGATATGATGCTCTCCAACTCGACACCTCGCCCGAAGAAAAAATCACCGGATGCCCCGTTACCGATCCCAGACGATCTAGACGACAGCAGACGGCTCGCAAAAGCCGTAGCCCTTGAGCTGGGAACGATACCCAGATCCTCGATCAGACGTTGCCGGAGCTGTCCGAACAAATTCAGAGCCTGGGAAAGGTGCCCATCCTCCCCGTCAAGCTCCATGAGCTCAAGACAGGAATCCTCGTCATGAGGATCAAGTCGGATCAAGGCTGACAGAGCAGCCCTTCGCTCCCAACGATTCTGCGCATCGTGAGCAGCGCTTGCACGAGAGCGAAGCTCTGAGAGAATTCGATCCTTCCACCGAAAACGTTCGGCCCTGAGCCACTCCGTATATTCGTCACTTTCAGGCACCTCAAATCCCAGAAGAAACTCCTGGCAGAGCCTCTCCCACGCAGAAAAGGAGAGATCACTCAGCGAGTCAATGTCTTCCAGATCAGAGACAACTCCGTCATCAAGCTGGACCTGTCGTCTGTCGCTGAGAACGGTTCCAGAAGGGAAAGCTCTTTTCAGTTGATACAAGGCATTTCTTAAGTTGTTGCTGGCGATTTCTCTGTCTCGCCCTCCCCATAACAAAGAAGCCAGCCGCTCTCTGGCGACAGGCCCATTGCAGGCCAGGTAATACAACAGGGCCTCAACCTTTCGCAGAGGAATGGAGATCCTCTCGCCGTCGACCCATATCTCTGGGGAGCCCAAACACCGGATAAGAACGGCCACAGTCGTCACCCTCTAGAAGCGAAGAGTACAGGTCATAGCGAGATCCTGGGGCAGAGGCTTCTTGCAGGGGCTCCATCACCAAAGAGTCCCGGTTCCCTCCTCTCCCAGAGAGCATCGTACACCTGACCAATCAAGGTCCGTCTTGCCATCCGTACACGTCCTCCTTCGACTATCATCATTGAACCAATGACAACCCCATCATGAAAAGACCGACTTGACAATCCACTTCAACCTTCACGCCAACAGACCAACCTCTTCCTGAACCCCCTGGAGCAAGACCTCGTCGGCAATATAAGCGGCAGCGATCCGCTGTTCCTCATAAAAAGCTCGATCATTCTCCAGAAAGGGGACGGACTCCCTCAAAAGGTCGTACGCCCGTCTTGTTCCCCGACCTAAAGGGAAATCTCCCTGGAGGTCGACAGCCTGAGCAGCGCACATCCACTCAATGCCTAAAACGGTTTGAACGTGCTCCACGATGGTTCGTGCCTTCCTGGCACCTATGGTCCCCATACTCACGTGGTCCTCCTGACCAGCAGACGTAGGAATTGAATCCACACAAGCAGGGTGAGCGAGGATTTTGTTCTCTGAGACCAACGCAGCTGCAGCATACTGAGGAACCATAAAGCCACAGTTAATGCCTCCCTGACGAACCAGAAAGGCCGGTAATCCGTGGTTGAGGGCTGGATCCACCAGTTTAGCAATCCGCCGTTCCGAGATGTTCCCCAACTCTGCTACAGCGATACCCATAGTATCCGCCGCAACTGCTACAGGCTGCCCATGGAAATTACCACCAGAAAAGACATCCCCCGTATCGGTAAACACCAAGGGGTTGTCCGTAGCAGCGTTAAGCTCCGCATCCACCACAGAGCGAACGTATGCCAGAGCCATACGACTGGCACCGTGAATCTGGGGGATACACCGTAGAGAATACGCATCCTGCATCCGAACCTGGCCCTGATGGGTCACTGCGGAACTCCCATCCAGAAGCTTCCGAAGGTTAGCTGCCGATTCGACTTGGCCAATCTGGCCTCGGATATCGTGGATCCTGGGGTCGAAGGCATCAACGATACCCCGGAGAGATTCAACGGTGAGAGCTGCGACGATATCAGCACTACGCTGAAGGACCAAAGCATCATGCAATCCTAGAGCCGCCAGAGATGTCATAACCGGCGTTCCATTGATCAGAGCCAAGCCTTCCTTGGCTCGAAGCTCCACAGGTACAAGACCAACAGAACGGAGCCCGTCTTTTCCAGGCAAAATAGTTCCGTTCAACTCGACCTCTCCCTCACCTATCATGGGAAGGACCATGTGAGACAAAGGACAGAGATCGCCGCTGGCACCAACGGATCCTTTCGCAGGGATTACCGGATGCACCCGTCGATTCAGCATATCCAAAAGCAACTGAATGACCTCAAGCCGAGCCCCTGAGTACCCCTTGATGATGGAGTTAGCCCGAAGAAGCAGAATACCTCGAACAACATCTACAGGAAGGGGTTCTCCAACACCTACAGCGTCAGCTCTGATGAGATTGAGCTGGAGAAGATTGATCTCATTTTCAGGAATAGCCACGTCAGCAAACCGACCAAACCCGGTATTGATGCCGTACATGGGACGACCCTGAATTAAGAGATCCTCCACGACTCTCCGTGAAGCCTCGATTTTCTCGATGCTTTTCGGCAAAAGCTCTACAACGGCACCATGACGGGTCACCGCCACGAACTGATCCAACGAAAGGCTATCACCATCAAGAATCACGCGTTTTTTCTTTTCGCTCATCGTTCAAACCGCTCCTTCCAGGAATATGACTCAGGACACCCCATGTCCTCCATCGAGAAGCGCTCTGTATATAAAAACACAATTGACTTGTATCATGTACAGATATTTCCTGTCAAGATATAGAGAGCCGTGCCCTCTCCAAATCATCAACAAAAACTCTCACGTCAAATTGAAGCGATTGATGATCCCGTGACGATTGGAAACTATAGTGTTATTGACGAAGCGCAGGAGACACCCCTTGTCCACCGGATTTGCGCGTTGGAAGGCGATTACCAGGGAAAAAGGCCCTGGAGTTTTTTCGATCTACGTGGAGGACAGGCGAAAGGAGATGAAATACATGGAGATATGGGACGGATTCATGAAGATTGTTCTTGGTTTTTCAGGCTTTATATGGGGAGACTTCATGCTGTACTTCTTGGGCTTGGGAGCACTCTTCATCACCATCAGATCCGGTGCTATTCAATTTCGACACTTCGGATATGCATGGAGTCAGACGATCGGGAAAGCTTTCTCCCGAAAGAAGGCTTCTGTGACAAGCGATACCTCGGAGGGGACCCTCTCTCCTTTTGAGGCTCTCTCGACAGCTTTAGCCAACACAATTGGTTCGGGGAACATCGTTGGCGTCGCCTTGGCCATCTATTGGGGCGGCCCCGGCGCTGTCTTTTGGATGTGGCTTCTCGCCTTTCTGGGTATGGGAACTAAGTTCGCTGAAGTTATCATGGGACAAAAGTATCGAGAACGCTTGGAGGATGGGACCTTTGTCGGAGGCCCCCAGTACTTTTTAAGCGTCGGGCTGAAGAAGTTTGGTTTAGGTTGGCTTGGCCCCTTTTACGCAATTATGCTGGTTCTCACCCTGGCCATAACTGAAATGATTCAGTGTAATTCTTTGACAGCCTCGGTACATGAGGCTTTTGGCATCCCAGTGACGGTCTCGGGCATCTTCTTTACTGTTCTGGTAGCGATCATCCTCTTCGGCGGGATTACCCGAGTTGGGGTCGTTGCCGGGAAGGTCGTTCCCTTCATGGCAGCAATTTACATTGGAGCAGGATTGGTTATCGTGGTGATGAACGCATCACAGGTTCCGGCTATTTTGTCAATGATCGTCACAGGAGCCTTCACACCTGTAGCCGCAGTTGGGGGGTTTGGTGGAGCTACCGTAGCCACGGCAATGCGATGGGGGTTGGCCCGTGGGGCCTTTTCTAACGAAGCAGGCGACGGAGCCGCCGCTATCGCTCACGCCACGGCCGTAACCGATCATCCAGTTCGCCAAGGATTATACGGCATAATGGAAGTGTTCATAGATACAGTTCTGGTCTGTACTGTCACGGCTTTGGTGGTCCTCATTACCGGAGCTTGGACTGGTACCAATGCTGGCGATGCCCCGGAGCGATTGACGACTATCGCTTTTGGAATAATATGGGGTGGATTTGGGAAATCCTTGGTCGCCGTCTGTCTCACCCTTTTTGCCTTCACGTCCATGCTTGCATACGGGTACTATGGCGAAACTCAAGGAACGTATTTTGGGGGAAAGCCTTTGGGCATTGTAGTTCGATGCCTGTTTATAGCCTCAATCTTCATCGGAATTTTCTGGAATGCCAAGCAATTATGGCCTTTTTGCGACGTTTTCTTCGCAGGTATGATTTTCCCAACGGTGGTCGGGTTGATACTTATGAACCGGGAATACGCCGAATTAGTTCGGGAATTTTTTACAACTCCCGAAAAATATTACATGAAAGACAAGCGAAAAAGCTAGGGAGACACGTTCCTCGTTTTCACTGGGCCGGTTACACTACACCATTGACTTAACGCACCGAGAGCTACACCCTCAAAAACCTCTGTGGAGTGACATACGTGTGGATTCGTAAAGAGCTTCAGTATTACGAGTTCTCCACGTAGCCTTTTTCCATCAATCAAATAATAATTTGTTCATTTGGCAGTTGATGATTCGTTGATACACGTCATCTATACTGAATTGTAGCGATGGGTTTTCAGGAAAGAACACGGTCTCCGAGGAGACCAATCTGTCCAGAATTTTAAGGAGGTTGATGAAGCATGACAGGTAACGCCAAGATTCTCTACGAGGTAAAGGCCCAAAGAGGAAACACGCTCCGTTGCAAGGGGTGGCGACAAGAGACCATCCTGCGTATGCTGGAGAATAACATGGAGAACGCCGAACACCCAGAAAAGTTGATCATCTATGGCGGGAACGGCAAATGCGCCCGAAATTGGGAATCCTATCACGCAATAGTCAAGTCTCTCAAAGAACTGGAGGACGACGAGACCCTGGTTGTACAGTCAGGTATGCCCGTAGCCATATTCAAAACCCACAAATACGCTCCAGTGGTGGTCATGGCTACGACAAACATCATGAAGGCCGACTGGCCGACTTTCTACGATCTGGAGGCCAAGAATCTCACTATCTTCGCCCAGTACACCGCTGCACCATGGGAGTACATTGGCACTCAAGGGGTCATTGAGGGAACCTTCGAGACCTTGGCTGCTGTAGGTATAAAACATTACGACGGCAGCCTTAAGAACAAGATATACCTCACTGCTGGTGCTGGCGGTATGGGAGGCAACCAGACCTGGGCCATGAAGATGCACGGGGGTGTAGCCATTGTAGTGGACACCGACGAGGAGATCCTCAAACGTCGCGTGGAGAAAAAATACATGGATGTTATCGTTCATACCATGGACGAGGCAATTGCTCTCGCCAAGAAGTCAGTCTCCGAAGGCAAGCCGCTGGGAATAGGGGTGGTGGGGAACGCCGCCGATTGTTTTGAGGAAGCCTACGAAAAGGGCTTCATGCCTGATGTCATGAGTGAGATGTGCCCCTGCCACGACCCCATTTCCTACATTCCTTCAGGCTATTCTGCCGAGGAAGCTCGAGTTCTCAGGAATAAAGACCTGGACAGCTACATGGTCAAAGCTCGGGAAACCATGAAGCGACAGCTGGCAGCCATGCTCAAATATCTGGACAAAGGCGTACCGGTCTTTGAGTATGGAACCAGCATCCGAAAGGAATGCGTCGATGCTGGGATGGACAGGGATGACGCGATGCGCCTTCCGGCCTTCGTGGCCGACTACATCCGTCCCCTCTTCTGCGAGGGACGCGGACCGTTCCGTTGGACCTGCATTTCCGGCGACCCCGCCGATTTAGACAGAACCGACAAACTGGCTCTTGAGCTTTTCGGCGATGACCCCATCGTGGGACGGTGGATCCGCCTGGCTCACGAACATCTCCCCATTGAGGCTCTTCCAGCACGAATCTGTTATATGGGCTTCGGCCAACGGAAAAAGTTTGCCTTAGCTGTCAACGAACTTATCAAAAAAGGGGAAATCAAAGGCCCCGTCGCCTTCTCCCGAGACAACCTGGATTCGGGATCCATCGTAAATCCGACTTTTGAATCAGAACGAATGAAGGACGGAGGCGACCTAATCTCCGACTGGCCCATGCTCAATGGGCTCCTCAACGCCTGTGGTATGTGCGACCTTATCGCCATTCAGGCAAACTATTCCATGGGAGAGGCCGTCCATACCGGTGTCACTCAAATCGCCGACGGGACGGACGATGCCTGCGTCAGGCTTGAGGTAGCCATGACGGTTGACTCTGGCATTGGCGTCATACGCCACGCTCAAGCCGGCTACGAGACCGCCCGGCAGGTAGCCGAGGGCAAGGGGAAAATCACCGACGAGGGGATCAAGGTTCCCCTTTGGTGGGAACCTGCAGACAAGGTAACCTTCGGTCCCGACGGCAGCGACAGACTCTGATAGCTTAAAACGAGGAGCACACACCCTGCGTAGTCTTTACCAGGGTGTGTGCCCTGCTTCTTGGGAAGGAGATAAAACATGGACACCCCCATCGTCGATCTAGTGGTACAAAACGCTGCACAACTCTTGACCTGTTCCGATCCCTCGATCTCATCAATCGGATTGATATCAGACGGTTGGGTAGCAGTCGCTGACGGACGAATCCTATCGGTTGGATCGGAGGAGACAGTAAGGCGAGAGGTAAACCTGGGTTCGGCCCGTTTGATCGACGCTTCGGGCAAGGTTGTCCTTCCGGGATTCATAGATTGCCATACTCACGTGGTCTTCGGCGGATCCCGAGTGGACGAATACGCTGCAAGACTCGTAACATCTGATCCAGCAGAGTTGGATCGCCGGGGTATCAAAACGGGAATTATGGCCACGGTTGACAATACAAGGGGGAAAACTGTTGAGGAACTCTTAGCTCAAGCTCTCCCTCGAGTACGAAACATGGTCCTCGCAGGAACTACCACCGTGGAAAGTAAAAGCGGATACGGCCTCTCTACCCAGGCCGAGATCCAACAGCTCAGGACCAATAAGGAACTTGAGAACCATCTCCCAATCACCGTAGTATCGACATTTTTGGGCGCTCATGGCTGGCCAGCCGACATCCCCAAGGGAGACTACGTCCGCATTCTGAAAGAGGAAATGATCCCAGCGGTTGCTGCGGAGGGATTGGCAACTTTTTGTGATGTGTGGTGCGACGAGGGACACTACACGGCCGAAGAAAGCCGTGACATCCTCATATGCGGACTTAAATATGGCCTGGCCCCAAAGATTCACACCGGCGCCTATTCATACGTAGGCGGAGCCGATGTGGCAGCTGAAATGGGCATGAAATCAGCGGACCATTTGAACTACACCCCTCGATCGGCCCTCAAAAAACTGGCCGACGCGGATGTTGCAGCAGTGTTGCTCCCCGGCATTGATTTCGCCGTTCGCCATCCGCGCCCCTTTGATCCCCAACCAATGATAGACGAGGGGCTCATTCTAGCCCTGGCAACCAATTGCTGCCCCGGGTGCTGGTGTGAATCCATGCAGTTTATCATGACTCTGGCTTGTCGCCAGCACGGGCTTTCTCCAGAACAAGCCATAAAAGCCGCAACAGCCGGCAGCGCTAAGGCTCTGGGGATCGAGACTACCGTAGGATCCTTGACACCTGGTAAAGCAGCAGACATCCAGATATGGAACGTTCCCCGCTATGAGGATGTAGTCTACCGTCTGGGAGGCAACGTGGTTCATTCGGTGATTAAAGATGGACGCCTTGTAGTCGATAACGGACGAATAGTTTCATAAGAAACGGCACCGACGAACAGGAGGAATCATCATGTCCCTTTATAAGGTACTGGACAACATATTGGATTCAAAGAACAGCACCGTCGGGGGGGGCTCGGCATCGGCAATGGCCGGTGCCATGGCCGCAGGACTCGTTGGCATGGTCGCTCGTCTGTCCCTGGAGAAAAGACTGAGACTGGACGACCATCGCTACACAGAACTGGCAAACGAGCTGGACACCTTAAGTCAGGAGCTGGCCCAGGGTGCTCAAGACGATACGCAAGCCTTTTTGGCCATTAAGGAGGCCTTCTCCATGCCAAAAGCAAGCGACGACGAAAAGAAGGTCCGAACCCAAGCGATCGAGGAAGCAGCAGTTAAGGCAGCATCCATCCCAATGCTCAATGCCCAAAAAGCTGAGCGCATTCTGAAAATCTGTCACGAGCTTGAAGGGAACTACAACCCAAACGCGTCATCCGATTTTGTAGCAGGAACGCTTCTGGCTAAAACCGCTGTGATAGGGTGCGCCCTCAACATCGACGCCAACTTGCCTCTTATCAAAACCCCCGAGAGACGAGTACCCTTGGAGAAAGCATCAAAAGAGTTTCGCGATGGCATACGTTGGGACTAGGGCATCGCCAATATAACATAAGGAGGGATTCAGATCATGGGTACCCATACACAGCAACGAAGGCACAGCCCTGCACCATTTATCTTCTATAGCGCGCTCGGACTCTTCATGTTTTTTGTACCCATAACCATCGGCCCTAAAACAACCATTCCTGTAGATCACATTATCACAGCTATCCGAAACAATTTTCCGCAAGGTGGAGCCATCTATGCTGTGATTGTCATGGCGTGGGGGCTCTATCTCCAAGTCTCGGAGGGACGATGGCGCAGATCTATCCTGGACACGTCGTTTTTTGTATTCAACGTTCTAGGGTTTGCCGTAGGCGTCATGGTCCTATTCGATACTGGACCAGCATGGCTCCTGGATCCAAAGATGGCTCCCTACGTGTTCACCCTGGTAGCAGTACCCGTGGGGTTAATCATCCCGATAGGGTCCATATTTTTAGCCTTTCTTGTAAATTTCGGACTCATGGAGTTCACCGGAGAACTCATGCAGCCGATCATGCGCCCCGTCTTTCGAACACCCGGGCGATCAGCCATTGACGCTGTGGCATCCTTCGTGGGAAGCTATTCGGTAGGGCTCCTGATCACCGACAACATGTATAAGAACGGAAGGTACACTACCAAGGAAGCAGCTATTATCGGTACAGGCTTTTCTACGGTATCAGCGACCTTTATGATCATCGTAGCAAAAACCCTGGGCTTGATCGATCACTGGAGCCTCTATTTCTGGGTTACCCTGATCGTAACCTTTCTCGTAACAGCAATCACCGTTCGGATATCGCCGATCTCTCGTTTTACAAACGATTTCCATCAGGACGCCACTCCAAGAGAGGAGAACAGGAAAACAGGAAACCGAAGTCTCTTGGGGCGAGCCTGGGACAAAGGTGTTCAGGCCGGAATCGCAGCACCCAAGCTTGCGCCTTTGGCGTGGTCCAACATCAAAAGCGGTACAAGAATGGCCTCGGGGGTAGTCTCTGCTATCCTTTCTTTCGGAGTTTTAGCCCTTCTCCTGGCCAAATACACGTCGATTTTCGAGATCACAGGATACGGGTTCTACCCTCTGTTCAAGATAGCACACATCCCCGAGCCATTACTGGCCGCAGAGGCCGCTTCGGTCTCCATCGCTGACATGTTTCTACCGGCTATTCTCTGTAAGAGTGCCCCGGTCATTACTCGATTCGTCGTGGGGATCCTGTGTATATCCGAAGTTTTGTTCTTCTCGGGAATGTTACCCTGTCTGCTGGGAACAGAAATACCAATCAAGCTGAGAGACATCTTTATCATCTGGCTCGAGAGGGTCATCTTTTCGGTACTGTTGGCGGCTCCGATAGCTCATCTGTTTTTTTAGATCCCCATCGTGAACAGGAGGTTCGTCGATATGAGCAAAATTCTCCTCTGTGAGCTCAACGTCAGTGAAGGAACGAACGCACAATCCGTAGCATCCATAACCAAGGCCTTGACAGAGACACCAAACATCACCGTTATGGATGTGGACTCGGACAAAGACCATAACCGAACGGTCTACACATGGATCGGAGCTCCAGAAGCAGTCCTTCAGGGTGCTATGAACGTCACAGAAAAAGCTGTGGAGCTTATCGACATGACCCAACACGTTGGACGCCATCCCCGAATGGGAGCCGTAGATGTTGTCCCCTTTGTCCCGGTCAGAAACGTCGACATCGAGGAGGCATTAGGCATTGCCAGACGGTATGGAGCGTGGCTTGGTTCTCTGGGAGTACCAGTCTATTATTATGAAGAGGCGGCGACAACGCCAGAACGCCAGAGCTTGGTCTCTATCCGGAAAGGGCAATACGAGGCCTTACCTGAAAAGATGAAAGACGACAACTGGCGCCCTGATGAGGGACCGTTTGCTTTTGTTCCAAAAAGCGGCGCCACGGTCACAGGAGTTCGTTTCCCCCTTGTGGCGTACAACGTGAACCTTCGGACTGACGACATAGAGATTGGAAAAGAAATTGCTCGGAGGATGCGCCATAGCTCAGGAGGGCTTCGGTATGTTCGAGCCATTGCTCTCCCCTTGGAGGAGAGAAACATGGTTCAGGTTTCCATGAACCTTACCAACTACGAAAAAACTCCCATCCCTGTGGTATACAACATGGTTAGCTCTCTTGCCGATATCTATGGGGTCGCTATAGCAGAGGCCGAGTTGGTTGGCCCTGTACCTCTATCGGCTCTTCAGGATGTGGTAAGAATGTGTCTTCGTGTCCATAATTTTGATGTAGGACAAATCATTGAGACAAACCTGCTCCACTGATACCATATGATGATGCACCCCGATCTTTAAGGACTGGGGTGCATCTGTTCTTGACTGGTACTCAAATTAGAGTACAATGGTCAACATAAAACGATGGCTGCAAACAGAGTAGGCCATGCGCGTCAAGTGTCCGCAGATGGGATGTCGCTGTGGAACGAAACGAGAAATCGTACGATGCATGGTTGCGTCCGCTGTTGAGAATGTACAGTTGTCACCTCATCGCGGAGTGCTGTCTTGGAGGGCAGCGCTCTTTTTGTTTGCCTTCAACCATTATTGAAGGAGCGATGCCACCATGAAGTACTCAACCCGCACCATAGCAACGATCGGCCTGATGGTCGCCTTGACCGTTGTCCTCACCCGTTTTGCCAGTATTCGTATCTCCGTCGGCGGTACGGAAGGTATCCGAATCGGATTCGGGGCGTTCCCCACGATTCTGGCAGGACTGATGATGGGGCCTCTGGCTGGAGCCGCCGTCGGAGCTCTGGGAGATGTT
>PDTB01000007.1 GCA_002748665.1 Dethiosulfovibrio peptidovorans
AAAAAAAGAATATGACTATTTTTTTCAGGAAACTGCATAACCTTAGACTCTATTGACGGGCAATATCTAGGACCTCTACCGGTGATAGCACCCGTGACAATGGGCGATCTATTCAGGTTGTCCGTGATAATACGGTGAGTTTCACTAGTGGTTTTCCCAATCCAACAGGTTCCATAACGATAAATCTGAGGCTCATCCCAAAGATCAAATGCCTGAGGCGTTGGCTCTCCTTCTTGGACCTCCAAGGCACTCCAGTCAATGGAATCAGCATGTAATCTGGGTGTCGTCCCAGTTTTAAGTCGACCCATAGAAAAGCCCATAGAACGAAGAGAATCAGCCAAGCCATGGGCTGGGATTTGTCCTAAGGGCCCAGATGGAAAGGTAACATGACCGATGTGAACCTGACCGTTTAAATACGTCCCCGTCGTGAGTATGAGCGATCGACCGGTATATTCTTGACCATATAAGGTTTGAACTTGAAATCTTCGACTTCCCTGTATCCTGAAACCGACCACCATATCCTGGCTCATATCTAATCCAGGCTGACTCTGAATAGCCGAGATATAGTGACGATGATAGTCGTGAAGGTCACACTGTGCTCTGAGTGCCTGAACAGCCGGTCCTTTAGACGTATTAAGCCAACGCATCATAATAGCTGATCGATCAGTCGCTCGAGCTTGTTCTCCCCCAAGGGCTGATATCTCACGAACGAGATGGCCCTTGGCTGGACCACCGATGGAAGGATTACAGGGCATGAGAGCCACGTTATCCAGATACAGGTTTAGAAGGAGTGTTCGAGCCCCCATGCGGGAGGCAACCAGAGAGGCTTCACATCCGGCATGACCACCTCCCACCACGATCACGTCATACAGACCACTGTTCATGATCCAGATTTTTCTTCCCGGGAAAACACGTAGGTCAGAACGGTTGTGTGTTTTGTAGCTGAACGACGATCACAAGCGAGAGATATGGTCACTCCATCCGCGGACCAAATTTGAGTTTCTCCTCCGTCGTGCTCTCTCTTTTCCCGAACATATCCGTACTTTGACCGAAGTTTTAGGGTCAAGTCTTCATAAGTATCAAATATAGAAACTGATATATCCTTGCTTTTTTCATTTAAAAAACAAAAGAATCTAAATTGAAATTCAGTCATACGGTTATTATAAAAAGTAACTAAAATTGAGCAAGGTTTATTAAAAAAAACTCCCTCAAAGAGAGACTGTCTTAACCGACCCATATCCAAAGCTGTGATATCCTGAATGAGCCTCCCTCCCCTCTGAGCTATAGCCTGAGATACCATGTTAAAAGACGATCCTGAAGGTATGCCCCATACAGAATGTTCCCTACCCCACGCTGGGGAAGATACCATAAGTCCTAAAATAATAAAAATACCTATATTTTTTCTTATAATTTTTAATAAATCTATATAAATCATTTAATACCCCCCTCTCTTAGCTCCCCATCTCGAATACTCCATCGAACACCAGGCCAGTTCACGAGATCATCCTCAGCTGTCGCTGCAAAAACCTGCCACCCTGACCGGTGAAGAACATCCACGATAATTTTTCGTCCGTGACTATCGAGCTCTGACGCCACCTCGTCCAAAAGAAGGATCGGAGCTCTTCGAAGTTTACGTTCCACGGCCCAACCTGCTGCCATGATAAGAGCCAGAGACGCTCGACGACGTTGACCTCGACTAAATCTCATGGATGCGTTCATTCCCCGAGCTGTCAGAACAAGATCATCACGGTGAGGACCGATCAGAGGACGACCGGCAAACCTTTCCCTGTGAGAGCAGCGATCAGAGCTCTCACCATACCACGTCTTGACATCGTAACCAGATGCTCCCCCTCCAGGAGCTAAAGTAAGCCCTATAGATTCGGGTAAAAGATCCCGTACCCCCCTCAAACCCATTTCAATAGCGATAACGGCTTTTTGGCGGCAAATCCAAAGGAATTCCGCTAAAGGAGCTAGACTCCTATCCACCAATTTGACAGACCGTCTCTCCATTAAAAGGGCTTTTTTATGTCGTATTCCTCGACGATACTCAGCAAGCTTCATAGCATAGACTGGGTAGAGAAGCGCACACATGATATCCAAGAAACGACGTCTGATTCCCGGCGTTCCCTCGATAAGAGCTAAATCTCCCGGAAGAAAAGCCAATGCGGGTATCCTGTACCGTATGGATCCACAATTACTTCGTTTACCATCGAAGCGCATAGAGCATCGGGTGGTGACTAACGATTGAACAGTCACCGACTCCTCACCTTGAAATGTCCCCTTCAAGACCCCCCTGGTTTCATCTGTATCCCAGTTGAGCAGAGGAGAACGTCTCAAAGACTTAAAAGGACCCCATCCAGTAAGGATATGAAAACTTTCTAATATATTAGTTTTCCCAACCCCATTTGGACCAATAAGAAGATTAAGTTTAGGAGACCAATTAACTTTTATATTTTTTATATTTTTAAAGTTTTTGACAGTGCTTTCCTCGCAAAACACTTAATTAATAGACTCCTCCCAATCATCCAGAGCCTCAAGATCGGTGCTTTTCAGCTTGATGGGCATGAGCATGTACAGGAAATCGCCTCCATTTGGACGGAGCATCATCATCTGTCCTTCCTGACCATTGAAGGACAGAGTTACCTGATCACCGTGAAAAGCTTTAAGACCTCCCATAAGGAACGTTACGTTGAAAGCTACTTTGAGAGACTCTCCTTTAATTATGCCATCGATAAGCTCTTTGGCCTCTCCGATATCGGGAGCTTTTCCAAATAATTTGAGAGAACCTCCAGGGGAAAGGGTTAAAATTACCGTTTTATTATGATCTCGAACTACAACATCAATTCTCTCTAGCGCATCAATAAATTGGGTTCGGTCGATCTCCAGGGTTGTTGTTGTGTTAGGATTGAGTATTTTTTCATAATTAGGAAATGATGAATCTATTTTTCTAATAGAAAATTCTAAATTGTCCATAGTGAAGTATCCTAAACTTCCATCTATTGAGATGCAGATTGGTTCTTTACCGTCTATTCCTGAGAGGATTCGAAGGAGCTCTCTTATGGATCCCAAGGGTAGGAGCATCTCTCGTTCTTCTCTTTCCTCGTCCAGATAGGATTTAGAGAGCGACAGGCGACGACCATCGGTAGATACACAATGACATTCACTATTTTTAATCTGTATAAGTTCAGCTCCGAGGTATTTTGGAAACTCTTCTCCAACGCTGCCTGCGATCCCCCCCTCGTCGAGGATTCTCTGTAATTCGCTGGTTTGCAGTGTACAGAAAGGCTGGCTATTCTCAGCAGATGGGAGGGGTGGAAAGTCTTCCACTGGGTAGGTAGTAAATCGATATGTATTCCGTCCCGCTATGATAGTTCCATTTCCCTCGTTAGTTACTTCTACGGAAAAAATAGATGTTGGAGCTTTTTTAAATAGCTCTCCAACGATTTTTACTGGAAAGATAGCTTGTCCTGGTTGGTCGACCGTTATTCCTGATGCTGTCGTTCTGAGAGAGGTTTTCAGGTCTGTGGCTTGAAGGGTGACTCCTGTAGTGTCAGCAACACAGAGAACTCCAGAGATGACACTGAGAGTGCTTTTTTGGGCTGCTATTCGTTCGGTTACGCTCCATGATTTCATGAATGTATTTTTATCTATGGTAAGTTTCATTGTGGGTAGCCTCCTCTAAGAGCTTCTGAGATTTTTTACTTAAAAACCGTAGTCTTTGTAGTATGGAAGGTGTATATGTGGATAACGTGTCCAAAATTCCTTGGAACCATGATGAGAAATGTGTATATGTACGTGGATATTATGGGGATTTTTGTTCACATTACTCACAGTTTTTTTGTTCTTGAATATTGAAATCTAGGTTATCCACATACGTATAACGCCAATCACAGCTTATTCTCTATGTTGTCCACAACATTCTTGATTTTGAGATTGTCTTTTAAGAGCTGTTCTATTTTCTTTTGAGCGTGAAGTACAGTAGTGTGGTCTTTTTTATTAAAAGCAGTTCCAATTTGATGAAGGCTATTCTCTGTATGTTTCCGACATATATACATCGCAATTTGACGAGCTGTAGCAATCTCCGATGTTCGTTTATTTCCTACGATATCATTAATAGTCAGAGAGCACTCTTCAGCGACGATTTGTTGTATGAGTTCAATGCTTACTGGACCTTTGGAAACACGACGAATAATGTCTTTAAGCCACTCGGATGTTTTTTCTACCGTGATGTGTTCACTACTCAGTTCGGCACATGCGATGACTCGATTGAGAGCTCCTTCAAGCTCTCGAATATTGCTGGGCACATTTTGAGCTAAGTAGATAATGACATCCTCGGGTATGGAGTATCCTCGAAACTCAGCCTTTTTAGTCAGTATCGCACAGCGAGTTTCATAGTCTGGGGGTTGGATGTCAGTGACAAGTCCCCATTCGAATCGGCTGACGAGGCGATCCTCAATGGCTTTGATCTCCTTGGGAGGACGATCGGAGCTGAGAACGATCTGCTTTTTATCGTTGTGGAGGCTATTAAAAGTGTGAAAAAACTCTTCCTGGGTGCTCTCCTTGCCGGCCAAAAATTGGATATCATCGATGAGAAGAAGGTCCAGGGTTCTATATCGATTTCTAAATTCGGCGGTTCGGTTGTTTCGAATGCTCGCGATAAGTTCATTGGTGAATTTCTCTGAACTGACATACCCCACTTTGAGATTTTTGTTGTTTTCTAAACCATGGTGACCAATAGCGTGCATGAGATGGGTCTTGCCTAAACCGACTCCTCCCCATATAAAAAGAGGATTGTATGCTGCTCCTGGGCTTTCAGCCACAGCCAGACTGGCGGCGTGAGCTAAACGATTGGACTTACCCACGACAAAGGACGAAAATATATAATTTGGATTCAGACCATTTGGACTTCTCTGAGTTTGTTGTTTTACGGTCAGCTCTGCCCGTTCCTTTTCTTGTCTGTTGGGTTTTTCGACGACTACAAGTTGGATTTCGTTGCCGTAGTTTAACTTATTCATAGCTTGTTCCAGGGTTTTTTGAAAACGAGTTTTTATTTGAACCTCGACAAAGTTATTACCGACATCGAGGGTCAAGATGCCGTCTTTCATGCTGAGGGGTTCGCAGGTTTTAAGCCACGTATCAGCAGCTCCCTGTGTTAAATTAGGTGTAGCAGCTATAACGATTTCTTGCCATATTTTTTGAAGATCTTTCACAATCTGATCACCTCTAAAATGGGTGTATTTTCTGAGATTTGTCCACAAAAGTTATCCACATATTCACATCAATCCTACCTCAGCATGTGTAAAAAAGAAAGGCTTATCCCAGAAGGCTTTGAGATTTGTATAAGGTTTTAGCACAATTTGACTAAGTCTTTCGAAGCTATGATAGAGGCTACTGGTGATTTATCCACAGCTTATCCACTTTTGTGGATAGAAAGGTTCACGTCGTGGAAGAATTTTATCATATGTCACGAACCTTTACTTATGGGTAGAAGTCTTTACAGATCGACCTTTTTATGAATAATGATAGTACTTATTTTTTATAGAGAGGTTTGACGTATGTCCATTTACATGAATAATGCTGCAACAACCTGGCCAAAACCGTCCTTAGTAGGTCAAAGAATGCTCGATTTTTTGACAGACTCCGGTGCTAACATAGCTCGAGGATCGGCATCTCGGAGGGATTTAGATACCATGGATATGGTTATTACCTGTCGAGAGACCTTAGGACGTATTTTAGGTGGATACGAGAATGGCGATCCTAGGTATGTCACCTTCACCACTAATGTGACTGAATCGTTGAACGTTGTCCTTAAAGGATTCTTAAGATCAGGTATGACGGTAGTTACCACCTCCATGGAGCATAATGCCGTAATTCGTCCTTTGAGGAGGTTGGAGAGGCAGGATATCAATGTAGTGGTTCTTCCCTGTGATCGACAAGGTCGTCTCAATCCTGGTGATCTTCGAAATTTTCTTGACGATCAATTGGTGGATATGGTCGTTATGGCACATGCAAGTAACGTATGTGGTGTCGTTCAGGACTTAAAGACGGTTTCGTCTCTCTGCGTTGAGCGGGGGGTTCCATTAGTTGTGGATACAGCTCAGACGGCTGGGGTTCTGAATATATCGGCCTCGGAGCTTGGAATTTCGGCCCTCTGTTGGACTGGTCATAAAGGGCTTATGGGACCACAGGGTATAGGGGGCATTCTCTGGAATCCAGGATTTGCCTCTCGATGTGAGTCCCTGATTGACGGTGGGACCGGCAGTTTCTCCCATGAGGAGGTCCAGCCAACCTCGATGCCCGACGCCTTTGAGTCCGGCACACTTAACCTTCCCGGTATAGCTGGCCTTCTAGGGGCTCTGGAATGGCTTGAGGAGACGGGGATTTCGTCGATTAACCATCGAGAAACAGCCTTGGGTAACCGTCTTTTTCAGGGGCTCCTGGCTATTCCTGATGTGGTTCTATACGGGCCCGAAAGCATGTCGAATCGGCTTCCTGTTTTTTCTCTGAACATTCAGGATGTCGATAACGGTATTTTGGCTCAAGCACTGTCCGAACAAGGTATCGAGACAAGACCAGGTCTTCACTGCGCTCCTTTGGCCCACAGAACGTTAGGTTCTTTTCCACAGGGATCCCTTAGACTCAGTATAGGGTATTTTACCTCTGAGGAGGATGTGGACAAAGTGCTTTCGGTTTTTAAAGACCTTATTCTGAGAGGGATTTGATTTTTTCCCATCTCTCCGATACAGTGTGTCTTGATCACAACAGGGAGCCTCTAAAAACTCAGAAACTCGCCCCAGGTCGTTTTGGCGAGACAGGGCTATGGCGAAACGACCTGGGGCTGGGAGATTCGGATATAGGCTTTTAGAGGTGCCCAATAGAAGAAATGCTCGGAGGGTACCCATGAAAATAGTGATTGTCGGAGCAGGAAACGTAGGCTATTCCATCGCCAAGAGCCTCTCTGAAGAGGGGCACGACATTGTGGTGGTAGAGCGGGATCGTTCTGTTGGCACTAAGGTCGAAAATGAATTGGACGTAGCGGTGGTGTTTGGTAATGGATCCAGGCCACCAGTATTGGAAACTGCCGGGGTAAAAAATGGATGTGATATCGATTTTTTAGTGGCCTGTACCAATCGGGATGAGGTCAACATAGTAGCGTGCTGGATTGCTAAACGATGTGGTGTCAAACGCGTTATCTCGAGGGCAAGGGGACTGGAGTACACGGACTCTCCTCAGTGGGGAGCTTTTTTAGGTATCGATGTTATGAATTCACCAGAACGATCGGTAGCCAGAGATATTGACGACTTGCTGGCGGTGAACGCCGCAGTCCACGCCACCGAGCTATTCGAGGGGAAGGCCGGATCCTATGCCTTTCGAGTGGTTCCATCTTCGCCTATCTTAGGAATGAGTCTCTCGGAAGTCGGGAGAAATTATCCCGATATATCGGCCATCATGGTGTATGTCGAACGAGAGAGCGACGGATTCGTTCCATCGGGAGATTGGGTCGCCCAGGAGGGTGATATCTGTTTTCTCGTATCCTTTCGGAATAAAGTTTTCCAGTTACAGCAACTTTTCCATCCGACGAAGGACAAGGGACTCCGACGGGTAATGATCGTAGGGGGTGGAAAGCTGGGAGCTCATCTTGCTCGTCGGTTAGTTCGGCGATATCCGGGGATATTAGTTAAGATTATAGATAGAGACAGTGGAAAATGTAATAAGCTAGCTGAGGAGTTCCCCGATGTAATGGTTCTCTGTGGTGACGGAACCGACGAGCGTCTTCTTCGTCACGAGGGCATCGAAAGTATGGATGGGCTTGTGGCCACTACCGAACGGGACGAACTGAACATGATCGTCGCTGTTTTGGCCACGAGATTGAAAGCCAGAAAAACTGTAGCGGTGGTCCGCAAGGCGGTCTATTCTCGGCTATCTGAAAATCTCCCCATTGACGCTGTGGTTAATCCCAACGAATCACTAGCCTCCTTAATCCTTCGTCACGTTCGATATCCGGAGACTGCTGGATCGTTATCCCTTATTGATCGGATTGGCGCTGAGATGCTGGAGGTTGTTGTTCCCGATAACAGCCCGGCTATTGGGCGTAAACTTATGGATCTTCAACTCCCCAAAGGGGTATTGTTTGCCATGGTCAACAGAGACGGGCGAGTTATTCTTCCCAGGGGTGACATGGCTCTCCAAAGTCGTGACATTGTCTCAGTCTTTGCCACAGGAGATCTTCTTCCTAAGGCGTTGAAAGTACTGGGTGTTCAACAGTGAGGTACGGGCTGGTCTGTCGGGTCCTGGGGCTTATCGGGGCTATCGTATCTCTTTCCATGCTCTGGCCTCTATGGTGGAGCTTAAAGGATGGAAGCGCCGACAGAATTCCTTTTATATGTGGGATCGCTATTGGTTTGGGTATCGGTGTCGTCTTGTACTGCTTGGGTCGGGGACAGGATTACCAGGAACTGGGAATACGAGAGGCCTTTGCCGTGGTGAGTCTTTCATGGATCCTCGCCTCGTCTATAGGGGCCGTGCCTTTTTATATGGCTGGGACCACCTCCACTTACACTGACGCTTTTTTTGAAGCCATGTCCGGTTTTACGACAACAGGTGCTTCAATTCTTTCAGATATCGAGTCCAATCCCCGAGGTATTTTATTCTGGAGAAGCCTAACCCATTGGCTTGGGGGTATGGGTATTATCGTGCTCAGTTTGGCTGTCTTGCCATTTATCGGCGTCGGAGGCATGCAACTCTTCAAGGCTGAGGTTCCGGGACCGACTCCGGAGAAGCTCACCCCTCGTGTACAGCAAACGGCGGTCCTTCTGTGGGGAGTGTATGTGTTGCTCTCCTTTTTGGAGGTTCTTGCCCTCTCTATCGCTGGGATGAACCTTTTCGATGCTCTCACCCACACGTTCGGTACCATGGCCACTGGCGGTTTTTCGCCATTGAACGGTAGTGTGGGGCAGTTCCATAATCCAGTTTTTGACTGGATTATCATCGTCTTTATGTTTTTGGCTGGCGCTAATTTTGCTCTGCACTACATGGTGCTTCAAGGCAAGCTTTTGGCCCTTTGGTACGACGAGGAGTTTCGGTTTTATTTCAAAGTTATTGCCTTCTCAAGTCTGAGTATCATGGCATTCCTCATGTTTTCTGGATCATACAGCTCGCTGGAGAAAGCTTTCAGGGACGCAACCTTTCAGGTTGTCAGTATAGTCACCACGACAGGCTATGCCACAGCGGATTTCGATACGTGGCCTCAGTATACTCGTTTTTTGTTGCTCCTTCTTATGTTTATCGGTGGTTGTGCTGGATCCACCGGAGGGGGGATCAAGAACGTACGAATCATGGTGGTCCTTCGTCGGGTTGGCGTGGAGCTTCGACGGCTTCTTCATCCTCAGCAACTGATAAAGATGCGTCTAAACGGAAGACCCTTGAGGGAGGATATCATTACCTCGGTCACGGCCTTCTTTCTCCTCTATATGGTTCTTTTTGCCGTTGGGACTGCCGCCATGGCCGCCATGGGATTGGATCTCTTGTCAGCCCTCTCCAGCGTGGCCGCGACGTTAGGAAATATTGGCCCCGGATTGGAGTCCGTAGGGCCTACTCAAAACTATGGAGCTATATGCATACCGGGCAAGTGGCTTCTCTCCCTGTTCATGCTCCTTGGTCGACTGGAGATATTTACGGTTATCATGCTTTTTATGCCTGGAACGTGGCGACAGTAACGTACCTATATGTGAGTAAAAAAGAGAGGGTGGCCTTTAGGCTCTCCCTCTCTTTTTTATGTTTCCCGGGAAACATAATACTGGTCTCAAGTCGATACGCGAGAATTTTGTTCCCATGTGGATACCAAGGATCGATTTTTTAAGTTATTCAGAAGCTGTGTCATTGATATCTCCAAGGAGAGAGGAACGTCCATTTTAACATCCACGATCTCGCTGAAATGAGGGTGAACAGAGGCCTCAGGGAGTCCAAAACTTGTCAGATGATGGAGAACGTCGCCATACCTGTCGTAGGTTGTCTTAAAACTAAAGGCTGTCGTTGCCACGGCCTCTCGAAAGGTACATCGTGTAAGGGCAGCGGATGCGGCCTCTGAATATGCGTCTATAAGGCCTCTGACACCCAGTTTGACTCCACCAAAATATCTGGTGACGATTACGATGACGTCGTATATGTCAGCCTGGACGATGGCTCCAAGGATCGGTCGTCCAGCCGATCCTGATGGCTCACCATCATCTGAGCAGTGGGTAGAGGTTTCAGGATATCCTAATCGATATCCCCAACAAGAATGTCGAGCGTCGGGATATCGTCGGGAAACGTCGTATAGGGCTGTTCTAACCATCTCTGGGGTGATGACAGGAAATGCCTGGGCTATAAAGGTTGAACGGCGCTCCTTGAGAATAAACTCCCCCGGCGTAACGACTTGGATGTATTGATCGTTTATCGCGGCCATGCGCTTCGAAGGACTTGACAGGTCTCAATCAACGCCTGAGGTAGCACCCGAATGTCGTCCAAGACAGGCATAAAATTGGTGTCGCCGTTCCAGCGGGGAACGACATGAAGATGAAGATGGTCGGCTATACCGGCTCCCGCAGCCTCTCCCAGGTTCATCCCCAGGTTAAAACCATGAGGGGACATGTTTTTTTTCATGACGTTCAAGGCTGTTGACGAGAGGTCGTGCATCTCGTCGACTTCGTTAATATCTAAGGCGCTGTAGTCGGATATGTGTCTGTATGGGACGACCATGAGATGACCTGAGTTGTAAGGATATCGGTTCAAAACGACAAAACAGCTTTTTCCTCGGTGAACGACTAAGTTAGTCACGTCGTCATTTTGAGAGCAGATTCGACAAAACGCACATCCATCAGGTTCGTTTTCGCTCATAATATATCGGATTCGCCACGGTGCAAAAAGGTGATTCATACGCTCATCTCCCTTATCTTTCTTTATTTTATCAATGAAGATGTCCCCTGGGAAACGTTCTTCGATGATCAGGTCGAAAAACGTTTTGCCTCAAAAAAGTAACTGTAAGGCACCTCTAAAAACCTACATCCGAGTCTCTCATCCTCAGATCATTTCGCCAGAGCCCTGTCTCGCCCAAACGTATTTTTGACCTGCCTGTTCCGTACCATAGCCTCAAAGGGCCTCGAATAGGCTCCGTCGAAACGACCTGAGGCGAGTTTCTGAGTTTTTATAGAGGTTCTCTGATAAAAATAACGAGACCTTGTAGGAGGCCTCGTTATTTCCCGGGAAATATCTTAGCGTTTCCGTTTTTGGAGAACGTTTCGAACGCCTAAAGCAGCATGCCCCCCTCCGAGAAAGGCTCCTAGTAGGGCTCCGGCGAGCATAGACCAGTGGGGCCACCCCCGAGCGGAGAGTTCTTTCCCTATGTATAGGCCAGAGATGATGTATTCCCCCAAGAGGAGGGCTAAAGAGATGATTTGGCTGAACAGGACGATGTCGTCAATGATTTGTTGTTTCATGGGGTATTGACTTCTGCTGTGGCAAAAAGCTCTTCTTTTTCTTTTGACAATAGATCGCCTAGCCGACGGATCTGTTCGGCATTTAGCCCTGAAAGGGTAACCTTCATATTATGTCTTCGCCCTGTGACGGATACGAAGATCTTGAAGGGACGGAGTGAGTTTCCCCAGTCCGGTGTTGTCCGCGTGGTTTGCTGTGTAGGCCTGTTTTTGTCTTTGATACGTTTTTCCAGCTCTCGAACGGTCCATTCCTGTTCTGCAGCCTGTGTCGCCATGACAGACACGAGACTGGGGCTCTCCAGGGAGAGGAGAGCCCTGCCGTGGCGTTCAGAGAGGGCTCCTTTTGTTATCATTGTTTTGACGTCCTCGGGTAGGTTAAGAAGGCGAAGTTTGTTAGCCACTGCCGAGCGACTCCATCCAATTCTGGCTGCTACGTTTTCCTGTGAGAGCCCAAAACGGTTCATAAGCTCGCGAAGCGTATGGGCGACTTCTATTGAAGAGAGGTCGTCTCTTTGGATATTCTCGATGAGGGATGCCTCTAAAATATCCTTCTCCTCGCCCTGAAAGAGGATGGCCGGTATTTCTGAGAGGCCGGCTTGTTTCGCTGCCCTCCATCGTCGCTCACCAGCTACGATGATGTAGCCGTCGTCCTTGGGAGCGATTAAGAGGGGTTGAAGGATGCCATGGTTCTTGATGGAGGTTGTGAGCTCTTGAAGAGAGTCCTCGCTGAAAACCTTTCGAGGTTGGTCTGGGTTGGGGAAGATCTTGTCCAGAGGTATCGTCCGAGGTTCTAAAGGAGAGAAGGTCTTCTGAGGAAGGAGAGCCTCCAGTCCTTTGCCTAGTGATCGACGTTGAGCCATCTTTGTGACACCTCCTCGGATAGTTCTCGGTACGCTAGAGCTCCCCGACAGGCTTCCTGGTAGTAACTTACGGGCTTGCCATAGCTTGGAGATTCGGAGAGGGTTACATTTCTCGGGATAATCGTCTGGAAGACAGCGTCGCGAAATCCCTCTCTAACCTCCGCGACAACATCATTGGCTAGCCTTGTTCGACCATCGTACATGGTGAGAACCACACCGTCGATACTCAGGGTTTTGTTCAGGTGCTGACGCACCAAGTTAACCGTCTGGGCCAGTTGTCCGACGCCCTCTAGGGCATAGTATTCGCATTGGATCGGTACCAGGAGTCGGTCAGCGGCGACGAGAGCGTTGATCGTCAAAAGTCCTAAAGAGGGGGGGCAGTCAACAATAGCCACATCGAAACGATTTTTCAGAGGGTCTAAGGCATTTTTCAGCCGAGACTCCCTGCTAATGGCCGAGGAAAGCTCAACTTCAGCTCCAGCGAGGTTGATCGTGGCGGGAATCAGAGAGACGCCCTTCCAGGGAGTCATGATTACCGTGTTTTCTGCCGGTTCATCGTCGATGAGAATATCGTAGAGGCTTTTTGATTGACTACTTTTTTCATAACCTAAACCGCTGGAGCAGTTGCCTTGAGGATCCCCATCGATGACCAGGGCCGAGCATCCTTGAAGTCCCAGTTCCGCTGCCAGGTTGATACAGCACGTGGTCTTGCCAACGCCTCCCTTTTGATTTGTAACGGCTATTGTAATCATTATTTTGCCTCCCACCAGTGTTTTTTTGTCGCTCTGCCAGGACGTCTCGGGTACGTTCTCGGGCAGGGTGTCGTTTTCTTGAATATGACGAAAACTCCATCTTTATCTCCGTTTCGATAGGGGAACGTCGTCGGAGGAGTAAGCCCGAGACGATCCCACCGGTTACCTACAACGTCCAGTTCCATTTGGTATTTAGGTCCCTTGAAAGCCAACAGGGATCCTTCGATCTGGATAAGGGGTGCCAGATATTCGGCGACGACACCTATCTCGCTTACTCCCCGGGCTGTAGCCAAATCGAAAGATTCTCTATGCTTCTCAGCCAGTTCCTCTGAGCGGCATCGTCGAATCTGAACGTTTTTGAGATCCAGTTCGAGCACCATACCCTTGAGGGCCTCGGTCTTTCGTTGTTGGCTCTCTACGAGCGTTATTTGAAGATCGGGGCGACAGATAGCCCAGACGATACCGGGCAAACCTCCGCCGCTGCCCACGTCAACCACCGTACCTCTTGGGGGGAGGTGAGGAAGAGCATGAATGCAGTCGGTGATGTGGTCGTTCCAGATTATCGTATGGTCTTTGGGACCGGTCAATCTGGTTCGTTCCGTGGTCCATTGGGCAAGGATTTCTCCGTATCGGCGTAGTTGAATTTCTAATTTTGTCGGAATATTCGTGGGCCTCAGCGTGCCTTTCAATAACGTTTCCATAAGAGAACATCTCCTTTGACGTCCTAAGTTTTTTATTGGTCGTTCTCCTCCTCTGATGGAACGGAGATATTTTTTTCTACGATACGTCGGAATGCCCACCCGGCAAATCCAAGCCCTGTAGAGTGACGATAGAGACAGAGGACGCTTATACACTTTTTTTCCAGTCCTTTCACCGGTAAAGAGATGAGGCTCCCGTTCTTCAGATCCTCAATAACGGAACCGCGGTTGATGAAGGCAATTCCCACACCGATTTTTGCTAGGGCTCGAGCCACCTCCCGGCTGTTGACGAAAATACCTCTATACTGGTCGATCCTCTGTTCCACTAAGTATTCCTGAACGAAGGGGAAGAGGGAGCATTCTTTTTCGTACAGGATGAGTTGTCCCTGGTTAATATCGGATGGTGGAATGGTGTGTCGGTGAGCCCATGGGTGGCTTGGTGTCGCTACTAAGTTAATATGATCCTGGGTGATGGTAAAAACCTTGAGATCCTTCCCGTTGATCATTCGGATATTACCTTCCAGAAGGGCGATCTCTATGATCCCTTTTCTGAGCATTTCGTGAAGTTCCAGGTCGCTCCCCGTCAGAACGGTTATAGCTATCTCAGGATATTGGGATTGAAAACGGGCTATGAGCGGAGGGAGTATATGAGTTCCTACGTACGTTGAGACACCCAAAGCCAGTTTTCCGAACCTCAAGGCCTGCATCTCCTTAAGGCGATTGGGGATGGAGTCGGTTTTTTGAAGGACTTCCAAAGCCAGGGTGTACAGGGCGTTCCCTTCGGGGGTGAGGGAGAGGCTTCGTCCCTTTCGATTGAAGAGGGCGATATCGTATTCCTTTTCCAAAGCGGCGATGTGTTGGCTGACCGAGGGTTGGGAAAGATATATCTTTTCGGCGGTTTTGGTAAAGGATCCCTCTTCGACAAGGAGACAGAATGTCCGAAGGTGGTGTAGTGACATAATAAATCCCCTCCCTGAGATAATGATGACCTCTTGGGATCATTATATCCTTGGGAGGAGCAGTAAGGCTAATACATTGATAAAACCAATTTATTATATCAGATTTTATTGCTTGATCCTGATCGACCACGGTGTATTCTGGAGGCGGAGGTGATTGTCCGTGGACGCATCAAGGCGCGAGGAGCTTGTACAACTTTGTCAAGAGTTAATTCGGTACCCTAGCCCGTCGGGTAGGGAGGATAGGGTTGCCGATTTTCTCTGCGCCGTGATGACATCTTTGGGGTATGACGATCTCTGTGTAGATGGATATGGGAGCGTTATGGGTACTCTCCGGTTTGGATGCGAAAAAAGACCAGTCGTGCTCTTCGAGGCTCAGATGGACCACGCTGAGGAGGGCGATCCTGGGGAATGGCAGCAATATCCCTTTGGAGGAGTTTTGGAGAAGGGGCGGATATACGGTCGAGGTGCCACCGACCAAAAAGGTATATTAGCGGCTATGGTGCTCGCCCTAGCTTGGCTCAGGCAGGATATTTCAAAGGATCTCTCCGGAACCCTTGTTTTGGCTGCGATGGTTCATCAGGAAACCTTTGAGCGTGCGGCGTCCCGATTGGTAGCTGAGCAAGTTTGTCCTGACGGAGTTATCTCGGGAGAGCCTTCCGAATTGACCGTGGAGCGAGGGCAAAGAGGGAGGGCCTCCCTTGTCCTTGAGACCTTCGGTCGCATGGAACACAGCTCCATGGGGGATTGTAGCTCAGCCGAGCGTATGGTCGAGCTTGTCTCTTTTTTGAAGAACCGATACGTCCCGTTGAAGGATCCTTTTTTTGGTCCAAGCTCTCTGAATTTGACTAGTCTTCATTCCTTTCCTCTCGATGTACGAACGACCATGCCACTCCGCTGTCGAGCGACATTTGACCGACGGGTTCTTCCGGGAGAGACCAGAGAGAGTATCCTGAGAGATCTGCGTAATATAGTTGCTCAGGCTCAACTGGTTATCCCGAATTTGGACGTCCAGATTCACATGAATCGAGATGATGGTCGTTGTTATACCGGAGCAATGATTAGGTCAGAGGGTTTTGTACCGGCTTGGGAGATGAGTCCCGATGTTCCCTTTCTTCGGATGGTCCTTGATGGCGTCAGAGCGGCGGGGATTAAACCTGAGCTCTCTCAGCGGTCAGGGTTTGGGACCAACGGCTGTATCTACGGCGGAGACTTGGGGATCCCGACGGCGGTCTTCGGGCCCTCAAGAAGGGAGCTGGCTCATGTTGTAGACGAGTACATTGATGTGGAGCAATTGGTCCTGGGATGCGAGGGGTACTATGCCATCGCCAGGGAGTTATTGAGCCGAAAGGAGGACTTTCGTGGTGGGAGCTGTAACTGAGCTGCAATGTGCTCTCTGTGGTACAACGTACGATCCAGACCTTGACCGTATGACATGTCCCAAGTGCGGGATAGATGGAACCATGCATGTCTTATACGATTATGGGATCGTGGGCAAGCATCTGACCCGGCAGAGCCTAAAGGTCAACAGGGATCGTTCTCTGTGGCGATATCTGCCCCTGTTACCCCTGTCTGATCGCCGTTATATCCCGAACCTGCAGGTGGGATGGACGCCCCTGTACGAAAGCCGGAATTTGGCCAATCGATATGGGGTCAGGCGTTTGTTTGTCAAGGATGATGGTCGAAACCCTACAGCATCTTACAAAGATCGGGCGAGCTCGGTGGCCGTGGCGATAGCCAGGGAGCTGGGACGAGACACCGTTGCCTGTGCATCGACGGGGAACGCCGCCAGTTCCCTGTCGGGCTTTGCGGCTGTCGCTGGTCTCAAGAGCGTCATCTTCGTTCCTGAGGCGGCTCCGGCTGCCAAGGTCACACAACTCCTGGTCTACGGGTCCCAGGTCTATCTGGTCCAGGGAGATTACGAAGAAACGGTTAATTTGGCAATTCAAGCTATTGATGAACATGGATGGTACAATCGAAACTGTGCCATTAACCCTTATTTAGTTGAGGGTAAGAAAACCTGCGCCCTTGAGATCGCTGAACAAATGGACTGGGAGCTTCCTGATCGGGTGATTACCTCTGTGGGAGATGGCTGTATCATCAGCAGCCTGTATAAAGGATTCAAGGATCTCAAGGAAATCGGTCTGACGGATCGTATTCCTAAGGTCACCGGAATTCAGGCTGAAGGGGCCTGTCCGATCCATCGGGCTATTCAGTCCGGTGCCGATCGAGTCTCTTTCGAAGTGCCTGAGACCGTGGCTGACAGTATCTCCGTTGGAGCTCCCCGAAACTGGGTAAAGGCCTTGAACGCCATTCGAGGCAGTAACGGGACCACTCTGACCGTTTCGGACCGTCAGATACTGGACGCCATAACCGAGCTGGCTCAAAACACTGGGGTTTTCGCTGAACCAGCTGGGGTTACGGCCTTTGCTGGCTTTAAAGTTATGGCTGAACGGGATATGTTGGATTATGATGAGTCGGTGGTGGTTGTGGCCACCGGGAATGGCCTGAAAGACATCGTGAGTGCTCAAAAGGCGGTGTCGAAGCCCGTTACGGTGAGCCCCTCCATGGAAGCCTTTCGAGAGGCCATGACGTTTTATTTGGATTAGGAATTCGGATGCCTGGAAGACATCTTCGCCTCAGAGCGAAGAACACAAATACACTCAAAGGAGAGCCTGACCATTATGCCGTACAACCTAATTGATCTGACCGTTCACGAGGATAAGCTGAAAAACGCGGTGGAACGGGCCAAAGAAAGAAAGATCGCTATTCCGACCTTTGCCCAGATGAAGGATCCTTCCAGGGTTCCCCAGAGCATAACCGAGAAACTTCGGTCAGTGGGCCTCTGGGATGTGGATCCCCTGAATCTGTTTCGAATCACGTGGAGAAACGAACCGAAAAAGACGGGGGGACTCTTTGGCGGCGTCAACTTTGTCGAACTGCCCAAGTCCCTCACCGGTGTCGACGCTCGAATTTTAGCCTTGGTGGGCAAGTGGTTTCCTACGGGATCTCACAAGGTGGGGGCTACCTTTGGCTGTCTGGTGCCCCGACTGGTTACCGGTCAGTTTGACCCGATCAACCAGAAAGCCGTCTGGCCTTCGACGGGGAATTACTGCCGAGGCGGCGCATACAACGCCCAGCTTTTGGGATGCGAGTCCATAGCCATCCTCCCCGAGGGTATGAGTCGGGAGCGTTTTGAATGGCTTCAGAGAGTGGCTGGAGAGGTTATCGCTACCCCGGGGTCCGAGAGCAACGTGAAGGAGATCTTCGATAAAACCTGGGAATTGCGAACAACCCGAGACAACATCGTTATCTTCAACCAGTTCGATGAGATGGGAAACCATCTGTGGCACTACGTGGTGACCGGAAGCGCCATCGAGGACATGTTGAAGCAGGCGATGAGGAAAGGAGAGCGATACTTTGGTTGTGCCTTCACCACAGGGTCTGCCGGGACCATAGGCTGTGGTGATTACCTGAAAGAACTCTTCCCCGCCAGCATCATCGCTGCATCGGAGGCTCTCCAGTGTCCCACCCTCCTGTGGAATGGCTGGGGTGCCCACAGAATAGAGGGCATCGGTGACAAACATGTTCCGTGGGTTCACAACGTCAAGAATACCGACATGATCATCGACGTGGATGACGTTGACTCCATGGCCTGGATCCGCTTGTTCAACGAACCTGCCGGTCAGGCGTATCTGAAAAAACAGGGTGTTCCCCGTGATTTAGTGGATTGTCTGGATCTGGTGGGTATCTCAGGAGCGGCCAACATTATCTCCTGCATCAAGATGGCCAAGTACTACGAGCTGACCGATAAGGACGTCTTGGTTACGGTCCTCACCGATTCCATGGAGCTCTACCAATCCCGACTTCTGGAGATGGAGGAGGAGTTCGGTCCTTACGGCGAGACAGATGCCGCCGTGGATTACAACCGCCACGTTCTGGGACTCTCGGTGGACTACATGCAGGAACTTTCCTACAGGGACAAAAAACGAGTTCACGACCTGAAGTACTACACCTGGGTAGAACAACAAGGTAAGGACATGAGCGAGCTGGACGCTCAGTGGTACGATGCAGAGAATTACTGGAGTGAGATCCACGCAATGACTGAGAAGATCGATGAGAAAATCGAGGCTTTCAACGAGCGGACCGGTCTCCTGAAATAACAGGAGGGGAGCGATTTTGACCTCTTTTTGGTGGGCGCTCGGATGTGAAGAGGGGCCGGAGCCAAATTTGAGACTTTCTTTGGGGCAATGAGTTGTTGGAACGCTTGGCTCTTGCCCCATCATCTGTCCAAAAAAGAGAGCGAAGGGGTTGACTATTATTGATCGTCTTGTCGGCGATTCTTTGGCGGATTCGTGGTGTCGACGGAGCCTGCACGGCTGTGTACAAGCTTTCAGGCCTGTCGTTCGGGTGAGTCGAGCTGACTGAATCAATGGTGAAGTGCTCTGGAGAGATATTTTCTCAGAAGGAGGTGGTAGCTCAGTTGACGAGGGAAAAGTTCCATACTTCCCGTTCGGATCAAGAGAGCATTTAAATCCGGGGTTTGTGGCTTCGAAGATTTTGTGGCTTCGAAGATGATGTGGAAAGACAGGCGAAAAGGGAGGTACGAAGAATGAGACGAGCTTTGACGATACTGACGATGTGGGTATTTTTGGTCACTGTGGGAACCTCGGCTTGGGCTGGCCCCAAGATTCTGAAGTTGGCCCATCTAAATCCTCAACAACCTTTTGAGAACGCCACCGGAGCTATGGCGGCCGTGTTTAAGAGCATGGTAGAAGCTGGAACCAACGGGTCGATCAAGGTACAGATCTTCCCCGCCGGTCAGTTGGGCAACGAGCGGGAAAGCATGGAGCAGGTTAAGATCGGGGTTATCCAAAGTTACATCGCCTCAGCCGGTGGCATGGCCCCCTTCTACCCCCTGTACGGTGTGCTGGATATCCCCTTCGCCGTGCCCAACTATGCTGTGGCCTGGAAAGTCTTCGACGGCCCATTTGGCGATTTTCTCAAAAAAGATATTCACAAGGTAACGGGTTTCCACGTTTTGGGCTTTGGTGAGGCCGGAGGGTTTTTCCAGCTTACCAACAGTGTCCGCCCCATCAAGACGGTTGAGGACATGAAGGGGCTGAAGATGCGGACAATGACTTTGCCAACCCACCAAAATCTCATGAAGACCTACGGAGCTGCTGCTACGCCCATTGCGTGGGCTGAGGTATATACGGCTCTCCAGACCGGGGTGGCCGACGGTCAGCATAATCCCATCCCCATCATCCTCCTCGGTAAGCTCTTCGAAGTTCAGAAGTATCTCACTCTGACGAACCATATCTACAGCACGTACTGTTGGGTTATGAACGACGATTTCTGGAAAGGACTGAACAAACACGAACGGAGCGTTGTGAACGCATCCGCCATGACCGCCATCGTGGCAGGTCGAGGGCTCAATCGGATCATTGAGGGATCCGACCGGGGACTGCCCACCCTGATCGAGAAAGGTATGGAGGTAAACACCCCCACGCCGGAAGCCATGACGGCTTTCAGGAGCATGGGTGTCGAGTCTGCCATGGCATTCATCAAGGAGGCCTTTGGCGACCAAGGTGTGGAGATAGCCAAGCGCTTCCTCAAGGCCATAGACGAGGCTAAGGGCGAGGCTGGCGTACAGTGAGCTTATGACTGACTTCAAGTACAGTGCCGACCGGGGATTTTACTCCCTGGTCGAGCGCTTCGGCAACAACCTGGAGCTATGGCTTCAGGTTCCGGTTCTCATCCTGGCCGTGATCATGACGGTCTCAGTCCTCTTAGGTGTTCTCTTCCGGTATGTGTTTCAATCCCCCTTGGGTTGGAGCGAGGAATTCTCCCGCTATGTCATGATATGGATGGCCCTGCTCTCCGTGGCTCTCTGTATCTGGAGGCAGGAACACGTGGGGGTCACCATGTTTGTCAAGAAACTTCCCCGCTCTTTAGCCAAAGGGGTTATCTTTGCCTCCAACGGTCTTAATTTGGCTTTCCTGTCGGTTCTGATGATCTACGGTTTTCAGATGGCCCAGCGGGGTAAAGCCCAGATCGCCACGGGTTTAGGAACTAGCATGGAGTGGTGGCTCATGTCGGTTCCCGTGAGTGCGGGGATCTGTATGGTCATGCTGATCTGTAAAATGATCCTGGATATTCGTCGGACCGATCTGGACGAGATGCTCATGTCCGAGGAGCTTGTGGATGCTGTAAAGCGAGAGGAAGGCCTCGACTTCTAGTCGAGCGGGAGGGAAGAAGGGATGACAGGATTTCTCAGCACGGCCTTTGTCGTATTGATCCTTGTCGGTATGCCTATCGGATTTGTCCTTGGTGTCGCTGCCATGATGGGTATGATCAAGATGGGGGGCGGGACCATTCTCAACTTGGTTCCCCAGCGGTATTTCGCAGGGGTGGACATGTTTACCCTCATGGCCATGCCCTTCTTTATCCTGGCCGGGGAGATCATGAACAAGACGGGGATCACTCGGAGGCTGGTGGCTTTCAGCAACATCCTGGTAGGGCATCTTCAGGGCGGTCTGGCTCACGCAAATATCGTGGCCTCCATTTTTTTCGCTGGTATCACCGGAGCTGCGGTAAGCGACACGGCGGCCATCGGCTCTATGCTCATCCCAGCCATGGTAGATGAGGGATATGATAAGGATTTCTCGGCGGCAGTGACGGCGGCATCCTCCATCATCGGTCCTACCATCCCGCCGTCGAACATCATGGTCATATACGGAGCCTTCATGCAGGTTTCCATCGCAGGTCTCTTCATGACTGGCCTGATTCCTGGCCTCATCCTGGGTCTGGCTCTTATGATTCTCACCGCCCGGATCGCCAAGCGGCGTGGTTATCCTGTGGGCGAGCAGCGGGCCAGCGTGAAGGAGATGCTTGTGGGTCTCAAGGACGCTGCCGTGGCACTCCTCATGCCTCTCATCATTCTAGGGGGCATCCTCTCGGGGATGTTTACCCCTACGGAGGCGGCTGCCGTGGCTGTGGCCTACGCCATGCTTCTGGGCTTCTTCGTCTATCGAAACCTCACGCTTCGAGACCTCGTACCCATCTTCCTCAAGATGGCGCGGACCACTGGGGTGGTCTTCCTCGTTATCGCTGCGGCGTCCATTCTGGGCTGGGTTTTGACCATCGAGCAGATACCCGAGAAAGTGGCTAGCTTCATGCTGAGCATCAGCGATAATCGATACGCGGTCATGGGGCTGATCCTGGTTCTTCTGCTCGCTGTGGGGATGTTCATGGACATCGCTGCAGCTTTGATTATCCTGGGTCCCATTCTCCATCCTCTGGCGGTGGAGCTGGGATATCATCCGTTGCACTTTGGGATCATCATGGTCTTGGCTCTGAACATCGCCTTGATGACGCCCCCGGTGGGAGCCTGTCTCTTTGTCGCCTGCGGCATCAGTAAGTTGACTTTGGAGCAGATCAGTCGGGAAATATGGCCCTTCATACTCGTTGAGGTAACGGTTCTGCTGATTATCACCTTTGTTCCGGCCATACCTTTAGCTCTTCCTCGATTTATGGGGCTGGTTGGCTGACGACAGGCAGAGAAATTTTTGCTGAAAGAGAGGCGGTATAGGTGAACATTCCATTCAAGAAAGTCCTCGCCAAGGCGGAGGAATATAAAGGCGACATGGCCTGTTTTCTTCGGGACATGATCTCCATCCCCAGCGAAAGCTGCGAGGAAAAGAAAGTCATTTATCGGATCAAAGAGGAGATGGAAAAGGTCGGATTCGACCGGGTTGAGATCGACCCCATGGGGAACGTTTTAGGATACATAGGTCACGGCAAGCACCTGGTTGCCATGGATGCTCACATCGACACGGTAGGTGTGGGTGAGATCAAGAACTGGACCTTTGATCCCTATGGGGGCATGGAGGACGGCGACGTCATCGGCGGCCGGGGAGGCAGCGACCAGGAGGGTGGCATGGCCGCGATGGTCTATGCCGGTAAGATCATCAAAGATCTGAGCTTAGAGGACGACTACACCTTTCTGGTTACCGGTACTGTCCAGGAGGAAGACTGTGACGGTCTATGCTGGCAGTACATCATCCAAGAGAGCAAGATTCGCCCCGAGTTCGTGGTGAGCACGGAGCCCACGGATTGTCGTATCTACCGGGGACACCGGGGGCGTATGGAGATCAAGGTGGAGACTCACGGGGTCAGTTGTCATGGTTCGGCTCCTGAGCGGGGAGAGAACGCTATCTACAAGATGGCCCCTATCATCATGGAGCTTCGGGCTCTCCACGAGAACCTGAGGAGCGACGACTTTCTGGGCAAGGGCAGTCTGACCATTTCCCAGATTTACCACACGTCTCCGTCCCGCTGTGCCGTAGCGGATGGATGTACCATATCTATCGACCGGCGGCTTACATGGGGCGAGACCTGGGAGGAGGCTCTTCAGGAAGTTCGGAACCTGCCGGCGGTGAAGGAGGCCAAAGCCGAGGTCTCCCTGTACTCCTACGACAGGCCGTCCTGGACTGGTCTTGAGTATCCTATCGAGTGCTACTTCCCGTCCTGGAAGGTTGAGGAGGACCATCCGGCGTGTCAGACCCTCGTTGAGGGCTACCGGAATCTCTTCAAAAACGAGCCCGTTGTGGATAAGTGGACCTTTTCCACCAACGGCGTCTCCATTATGGGGCGCCACGGCATTCCTGTGATCGGATTCGGTCCCGGAAAAGAGGAAGAGGCTCATGCACCCAACGAAAAAACCTGGAAGAGCCATCTGGTAACCTGTGCCGCACTGTACGCTGTGATCCCATCGCTGTATGTGGATAAATATTGCTCCAAAATAAACTGAGAAAAAGGGAGACAGAGGACATGAACACCATCTTTCGAGGCAAGCATTTCATCACCCTAGACGAGTGGACCAAGGAGGAGATAGATACCCTCATGGCGGTATCGAAGGATCTGAAAATCGCCTTCGCTGTTGGGCGTTCCACCATATACCTGCCCTATCAAACCGTCTTCATGATGTTCTTCGAACAGTCCACTCGGACCAGAAACTCCATGGAGGCGGGCATCACACAACTTGGCGGTCACGGTCACTTCCTGGATACGAGCACCATGCAGGTCTCCCATGGCGAGGTAGCCAAGGACACGGCGGTTATCCTCTCTCGGATGGGTCATGCTATCTCTTGTCGGAACTGCTTCTGGGGTGTCGGAAACACCTATCTTCGGGACATGGCAGCACACGCCACCGTGCCCGTTCTCAACCTTCAGGATGATCTTTTCCATCCCATGCAGGGCGCTGCTGACCTGCTCACCATCCAGGAGAAGCGGGGCGACAACCTGAAAAACCTCAAGGTCTCGATCATCTGGGCCTACGCGACCACCCATAAAAAGCCCATCTCGGTGCCATTGACACAGAGCCTGCTCTTCCCCCGATACGGCATGGACGTCACCCTCGCCTACCCCGAAGGCTACGACCTGCCGGAGTGGGTCATCAAAAAGGCCGAATCCTACGCCAAAGAAACTGGCGGCTCCTTCAAAATTACGCACGATCAGGACGCAGCCTATCGCGATGCCGACGTGGTCTTCCCCAAAAACTGGGGCTCCTGGGTTACGAATCAAAGCACCGATGTGTTGGATGCGACTTTGGAAGCGAACAAGGCCTGGAAATGTACCGCTGAGCGGTTTGCCCTCACGAATAAAGACTGCCTCTACATGCACGCCTTGCCGGCAGATCGGGTCAACGAGGTCGACGACAGCGTTATCGACGGCCCCAACTCAGTTATCTACGATGAGGCGGAGAACAGGCTCCACACGGCCAAGGCCGTTATGGCTCTGACCATGGGTGGCCGGGGCATATAGTATTTATCGGCTTATAAAGCGCACATTGGCGAGTTGAGGGGCGTTTACCCCTCGGCTCTTGTCGGTTTCTGCGAGAGAACGGAGGGATATGAGTATGAGACACAAATTAGGTGCTGTAAGTCTGGCTATTGGATTGATTCTGGCGGCAACGTTGGCAGCCTGGGCTGGGGATAAGAAGCCCGGAGACTACAAAATCGTTCTCATTTTACCGGGGCCGATCAACGATCAGAGCTGGAACGCAACCAACTATGCCGGGCTGACTGCGTGCAACAAGACGCTTGGTACAGCTATGGAGTATGTGGAGAACGTTCAGCCCAGCGATTACGAGTCCACCTTCAGGAACTATGCCGAGAGAGGCTACGACCTGATCATGGCAGCGGGAACCCAATTTGATGAGACTGCAAATCGAGTGGCTGCCAAGTATCCCAAGTCCGTTTTTTGCGTGGTCAACGGTATGGTATCTGGCGGGCCCAATGTTCGGCCAGTCCTTCCTAAAGAATACGAAGCCAGCTATCTGGCTGGGATCATAGCTGGCTTCACCACAAAAAGCGGCAAGATCGGCATGGTCGGTGGTTTCCCGAATAAGCTTATGGTTCGCCTGATGAACACCTACGAATACGGTGTTCGGATCGGCGCTCCCCGGGTAGAGGCTAACCGGGCCTATGCCAACTCCTGGAGCGACGTGGCCCTGGGTAAGCAAATGGCCTCGGCTATGATCGATAAAGGTGCCGACGTCCTGTTTTTTTATGCCAACCAGGTGGGTTTAGGTGCTATCCAGGCAGCTAGGGAGAAAGGTGCCAAGTTTGTCGGCTTTGCCAGCAACCAGAACGATATTGCCAAGGGAACGGTCGTGGCCAGTGTGTATTTTGATTTCTCAGCCATGTACACCTGGGCACTGAAAAAGTTTATGGCAGGAGAACTTGCGCCTGAGGTCAACGGTGCTGGTGTGGCTGAAGGCATTGTCAAGGTCGCATTCACGGATCAGGTCTCCAAGGAAGTGCAGGAGTATGTACATCAGGCTGAAAAAGCCATCGCTTCTGGGACGGTTCTTTATTTTGCGTCTCAGTTTCCTGAGTCTCTGAAGTAAGTATCGATGCATGGGCGGACTGCCGTGAGGCAGCCCGCCCATCTCCGTTTTTAAGGAGGTATGAGACATGAGCGATGGACAAGAAGGGGTGCCTTTGGCAGTAGCTCTTCGAGGTATCGTCAAACGGTTCCCCGGAACGGTTGCGAACGACGGTGTTGATCTCGATGTCCGTTCTGGCGAGGTTCTGGCTCTTTTGGGCGAGAACGGAGCGGGTAAGACCACTCTGATGAAAATTCTCTATGGGATGTACAGGCCCGACGAAGGGGAGATCATCGTGAATGGTCGCTCTGAGAAGATCGACTCGCCCCAGAAGGCTATGGCGTTGGGGATAGGAATGATCCACCAACACTTCAGCCTGGTGCCGGTTCATTCGGTAGCGGAGAACGTCGCTTTGGGACTGGGATCCCTGGTAGCTCGCCTTGATCTGGACACTATCTCCCGGGAGCTCGAAAGGCTGGGCGAGTCGTACGGTCTCGCTGTGGAACCTGGAGCTATCGTCCGAGAGTTACCCGTGGGCAAGCAGCAGAGAGCCGAGATTCTCAAAGCCCTCTATCGACAAGCTCGGATCCTGATCATGGATGAACCGACAGCGGTTCTCACCCCCCAGGAAAGCGAACGACTCTTCGACTTCGTTCGTGAGTTCGTTGATCAGGGCAACTCGGTGATTCTCATCACTCACAAACTGGGAGAAGTCATGGCGGTGGCCGATCGGGTGGCTGTTATGCGCGATGGTCGGATGATCGGAACTGTCTGTACCTCCGAGACAAGTACACAGGATCTGGCCCGGATGATGGTTGGTCGGGAGTTGACCCTGGTTTCGGGCGAGAGATCTACAGATCCGGGTGGGATCGTTCTGGAGGTACGAGATCTGACCGTACGAGACTCTCGGGGAGCGTTGGCTCTGGATGAGTTGTCCGTGACAGTGCGTTCCGGTGAGATCTTTGGTGTGGCTGGTGTCAGTGGCAACGGCCAACAGGAGCTCGCCGAGGCGCTCTGTGGGCTTTGCCGTCCGATATCGGGGTCTGTCAGCCTTGATGGGCAGGATATCACGTTTGCGTCATCGTCAGAGAGGATTGCTTTGGGAGTGGGGTACATTCCTGCAGATAGGCACCGTGAAGGGCTGGTTCTGGACATGTCCATCGAGGAAAATCTCATGCTCAAAAGCAGTTTGGATTCTCGCTTTGCTCGAAGGGGCGTTCTCCAATTGGATGAAATCCGCCGTCACGGTGAGGAAATGGTTCGACGTTTTTCCGTAAAGACTCCCTCTCCGGCAATTCGAGCTAAGCTGCTCTCAGGCGGTAATCAACAAAAGGTTGTCGTCGCTCGGGAAAATCAGGTGGGGACTCGTCTCCTTGTAGCTATGCAGCCCATTCGAGGTCTCGATCTCGGTGCTGCTGACTATGTTCACTCCGTTCTTATGGAAGAGCGAAGCAAGGGCAAGGCTATTATCCTCATTTCTACCGAACTCTCTGAAGTTCTCACTCTTTCGGATCGGATCGGGGTCATTTATCGAGGCCGTCTCCTCGAAGTTTTTGACAGGGATCAGTTTGACGTTGAGAAAATTGGCCTCCTCATGGCCGGGGTGGAGGTGCCTTCTCATGCCTGATCGTTCTGGGAGATTGAATCTGTCGGTCTTTTTCTGGCCTCTGGTGTCCGTTGCCATGGGGTTGGTCGCCAGCGGTTTTATGATGACCCTTCTGGGGGCGAATCCGCTGCTAGTGTACAGTCGCTTGGTCTCGTTGGCTTTTCGTGATGTCTACAATGTGGCGGACATCTTTGCTAAAGCCACTCCCTTGATTCTCACGGGATTAGCGTTTGGATTCGCCTTTCGGGCTAAACTGTTTAACATCGGTGCTCAGGGGCAGTTTTATCTGGGATGCGCTGCCTCGGCATGGTGTGCTCTTCGGTTAGGACATCTCTCCCCCTGGCTGCTTCTCCCGAGCTGTCTTGTGGCATCTGTGGTTGCTGGAGCTCTGTGGGCGGCTCTTGTCGGCTATGCAAAAGCTCGGTTCAACGCCAACGAATTTTTAGTCAGTATGATGTCCACATATGTGGCTCTGGCTGTTATGAACTATTTGCTTCGAGGCCCGCTGAAGGAGACGAAGGGCGAATATCCTCAGACCGATGTTTTAGCGGAAGGAAGTTGGATTCCCAAGCTTGTGCCTCATACCAGACTGCACTGGGGTTTGATAGTTGCTTTGGCAGTAGCTGTGCTTGCCTGGTTTATTTTGTGGCGCACCTCTTTAGGGTATCGGATTCGGGCTGTAGGCATGAACCCTGATGCTGCAAAGTATGCTGGGATTGACAGCGGACGAATCTTCGTGACAGTCTTTGCCCTGAGCGGTGCTTTTGCGGGTCTTGCGGGGTTCACTCAGGTCAACGGTATTCAGCACATGCTCGTCCAGGGATTCAGTCCAACTTTAGGGGCTGAGGGAATCGGCATTGCCATACTTGGCAACGCTCATCCGTTAGGCATCGTCCTGGCGGCTCTTCTCTTTGGTGCTCTCCAGGTTGGAGGAAATCTCGCAGTTCAGACCTCTGGCGTTCCTGCCAGTATCGTTGCCATTATGGAAGGGTTCGTCATGCTTTTTGTGATCCTCTCATGCGCTCTTCAAGCTCATCTGGCCCTTCAAAAAAGTAGACGACAATCCTCTGAAAAGGAGGGTGAACGATGATGTGGATAGGTCTTCTGGCAGGGGCTGTTCAGATGAGTACCCCGCTCATGATCGGGAGTCTGGCCGAAGTTCTGGCCGAGCGTACGGGAGTTATGATCATCGCTATTGAGGGAATTTTTCTTTTGGGAGCCTGGGGAGGATTCGTCGTGGCGTACTCCTCGGGGAGCCTTTTCCTCGGTCTCATCGCTGCTGCAGTTGTGGGTGTTTTAGTGGCTGCCGTGTATGGTCTGTTTACCGTACGGCTCAAGCAGCATCAGATCGTTACCGGGACGGCGCTCAATATTTTTGCTGCTGGGTTGGGGCTCTTCCTCTATCGTGTTCTCTTCGGGATCCCCCTGCTGCCTTTGACCGTTGAACCGCTGCGTCCTTTAGCGGTACCTGTTCTTTCGTCCATCCCTGTGATCGGCCCTGTTCTCTTTTCACAGTCTGTTCTGACGTATCTGGCCTGGGCCCTGGTTCCAGTCGGGTACTGGGTGCTCTATCGGACTCACCTGGGGCTTATTCTCCGATCAACAGGCGAGAACCCTGAAGCCGTTGAAGCTGCCGGGATTGACGTGGAGACCGTCCGATTTCGAACGGTTTTAGTTGCCGGAGCCATGGATGGACTGGCCGGTGCTTTTTACTCTCTCGGCTTTTTGGGTATGTATACAAACGATATCATCGGTGGACGGGGATGGATCGCTTTTGCTATCTGTTTTTTGGGAAACTGGAACCCTCTTGGAGTTCTGATAGGGGCTTTGGTCTTTGGGCTTGCCGATGCCATGGCCATTCAGCTTCAGACCTCGGGGATTACCGCAGTGCCTAACGAGTTTCTGATTGCCATCCCCTACATCCTCACCATAGTGGCTACCGTCGCTCGGCAAAAATTTAACGTTCCAGCTACCTTGGGAGTTCCCTATGGCAAGGAGAGGAAATAACCAAATTTGTGAACCTGTCTTGTGGTGGAGGTGATTTATAGTGTATGATTTGGTGATCCAGGGTGGAGATGTGGTGACCCCTCAAGGTACGTTTAAGTGGGATATAGCGGTACATGACGGAGTCGTTGCGGCTCTTGGATCCGATCTGATCGGTCGAAGAATAGTGAACGCTGAAGGCTTATTGGTTCTCCCTGGCGTGGTTGATGCCCACGTACATATGGCTCTTCCGGTTCGGGGAAGCCGTTCCAGTGACGACTTTTTATCGGGAAGTCGGGCCGCCGCCGCAGGCGGGGTGACCTCCATGGTGGACTTCACCGTGGGAAGCGCCGAGACCAGTCTGCCTGATGATATCGACCATCGATTGGAGACCGCCAGGGACGCGGTGATCGATTACGGCTTTCACGGCGAGGTCATCGGCTGGCGACCCGGTCGGGAGGATCACCTGAACGCCGCCGTTGCCAAGGGCGTGACGAGCTTCAAGTTTTTCACGGCCTACGGTGATTCGGGACGACGCTCCGACAGCGGGACATTGTATCGGTGTTTTTCCCGAATCGCCGAACTCGGGGCTGTGGCTGTGGTTCACGCAGAAGATGACGACCTGATCCGGGCCCTAACCGGTGAGTTGACCGAGACGGAGCGGGAATCCATGACCGCTTTAGCACTCACCAGGCCTGATCTGTGCGAAGGTGCTGCCGTGGATCAGGTGGCCTTTTATGGAGAGGTCACGGGAGCTTCGGTTCATATCGTACACGTCAGTTCGGCTCTGGGAGCGAGTCGAATTGCCCTTGCCCGGGGC